>NZ_JANKBZ010000036.1 GCF_024623785.1 Archangium lipolyticum | reverse complement strand
ACCTGCTGGTCATTGAGGCGTGGCTTGCGCATGACCGCAGAAGTAATAGCGCCCGTCCTACTTTTCGCACCACTCAGCCTACACACCGCTCCCTTGCTCCCCTGCTAAAATGAGGGGATGGCTCAGCACCCCACCAGCACCGCCAACAGACCCACGAGCGCCAATCCCCGCATGTGTCACTCCCTTTAAAAATTGGAAAACACTCTTTACCCTAAAAACGGGGCGATGAGGAGAGGACGCAAGGGATTCAGTCCGGGGCGGACGTCCGCGTCCGACGGAAGGCCTCCGGGCTCAGGCCCCACCAGCGCTTGAAGGCCCGGTGGAAGGTGGCGGGATCGCCATAGCCCAGCAGGAAGGAGACCTCGGCGATGGACATCCGGCGGCGCAGGTAGTCCGCGGAGAGCTGCGGGTGCGCTGTGAGAGTTGCAAGGATTACTCCCGATTGATGCTCGGTCCCGTGCGGGCAGGAGCCGCTCCCGCCCCACCTTGATGCGGGCTGTAACCGGAAAAACTCCACGTGCGTACAGGGGGAAATCGACGGAAATGACGGAGGGGTACGCACATGGGTTTTCTGGACAAGGTCGGCAGCGCTGTCTCCAGTAAGGTCAGCTCGACGGTCAGCGCGGTGTCCGATGTGACGGAGACGGTGGTCGACACCGCGGACGACGTGGTGGACAGCACGACGGATGCGGCGACCAACGTCTTCGGCGGCGTGAGTGAGTTCGTCCAATCGCCGCCTCCCGCGCTCTCGGGGGTCTTCGACACCTTCCAGCAGGTGCGCCAGAACACCCTGGATGTCGTGGAAGGTACCGCCCACTCCGCCATCAGCGTCGCGAACGACGGGTACCAACTCGCGGGGGACATCGCGCGCGCGGGACCGAACGCGGCGCTCGGTATCGCGGACCGGGCCCTGTCGGCGGCGGATCGGCTCGCGCCCGAGGGGGGCCTCATCGACGACGTCCTGGGCGGCGCGCAAAACGCGGTGGGCTTCGGCAGGACGGCGCTGGAGTACCACGAGCGGGTGCAGGAGTTCGCGGGTGGCGCCGCGGAGACCCTGGCCCACGGCGGGGTGAACCTCGGACGCAGGGCGGCGGAGGACCCGATCGGTACCACCCGGGACGTCATCGAGTTTGCCCGCGACACCACGTCGCTGCTGGCCATCGAGAAAGACATCAAGGCCCTGGGGCCGGGAGACAGCTATGCGCTCAA
The DNA here is from genome assembly GCF_024623785.1 of Archangium lipolyticum. NCBI lineage: Bacteria > Pseudomonadati > Myxococcota > Myxococcia > Myxococcales > Archangiaceae > Archangium > Archangium lipolyticum. Next base: position 114,509 of record NZ_JANKBZ010000036.1, on the reverse strand, counting down.
CGCCAGCCTGGACGGCTCCGCCTTCGGCCTGGCCGGGCGCCTCAAGGGCTCGCAGACGATCACCCACAACAAGGACGGGACGTACACGCTCGCCGTGAACGGTGAGGCGGGGGTCGGTCTGATGAGCCGCACGGGCTCGACCGGAGCGGGCACGGTGACCGCGGACGCGTTCGCCAACCAGAGCGCCACCGTGGAGTTCAAGTTCGACTCCGCGGAAGAGGTGGCCGAGGCCGCGCGGACGTTCCTGGGGCCGATCGGCGGCGGAATTTCGGGCGCGCTCGACGGCGGTTTCCAGGGCGCCATCGACGGGGCGACTCCTGATTACGACGCGCTCCTCGAGAACATCTCGGCCGTGGAGATCTCCCCCAACGTGTCGGCCTCGGTGCTGGCCGAGGTCGGCTTCGGAGGGGCGAGCGGAACGAGCGGGCCGGCCGACAAGGCGGGCGGGACCCAGCAGGCCAACAACTTCCTGGGCATCAGCGCAGGCGCCTCCGGGAAGGCCTCGGTGAGCGCCCGGATCGAGTTCGGCGACGAGGGCCCTCCGCAGCTCGTCCTCTCCCAATCCGTGAATGCCTCCGTGTCGGATTCCGCCTCCATCCCGGGACTGGAGGGGAGCATCGGCGGCTCGGGGACCGTCACCGTGCAGGAGCGCTTCACGCTGCCGGAGGACTTCAGCATCGGCGATGCGGTCCGCGATCCGCTGAACGCCGCGAAGGAGATCGCCTCGAACGCGAAGCGCACCGGCGAGGTCTCGGTGACGCTCGCCGCCAATGTCCGCGGCGGACTCGGCGCCAAGGCCCCCAACGCGGTGGGCAAGCGCGGCGGGGAGCTCGAGGCGAAGCTCAAGTTCACCGGTGGAGCGCAGGACATCCTCGACTCCGGTGCCCTCCAGGCCGCCACCCGGGGGAACTTCTCGCGGGCCTACTCGGCGCTCGCGGACGTCACCCGGGTGGAGGCGACGCTGACCCCCATCGAGACGCAGAACACCCAGGTGTCCTACAAGGGTGGCGACGGTGTGGACTCGGTGGGCGTCTCGTTCGGTGCGACGAGCATCGATCGCCAGGAGCCCATCTTGGAGTACAAGGGCACCGTGCGGAAGGCGACCAACGAGCTCGCCCAGGCCCTCGAGCAGTACCGCCACTCGTTCATCCGCGCATAGTCGGCCCCCACGCCCCCGGGGCCGCGGCCCGCTTCAGGGCCTGCGTGGCAAGTCCCAGGTGCTCCCCTATCGAGCGCACCCCAGCGGGGGCCGTCACATACCCCAGCACCTTTCGCCTGCCTCCACACCCGGCGGTCACTTGGCGGCTGGCCGTCCCGCGCGCAGGAAGGCCAGCCGCTTCGTACCGTCGAACACGACCGACACGCCCGGGAGGGTCCGGCCGAGCTCGCGCGCGAGCGTGGTCTTGCCCGCGCCCGCCTTGCCGCAGATGAAGTGGAGCGTCGCCATCGGGGGCGTCCTCTTTCCGTGGGTCTGAACGTACTGCTCTACTTTGCGTCGACCCGGCGGTGATGCAGCGCCATCGCGCCGGATGCGAGGCGCTTCGTCGAGAGGAGCTCGAGGCGCCGCGAGCGCTCGAGGCCCTGAAACAAGGTCGGGCCATGGCCGGCAAGAACCGGGTGGACGACGAAGCGATACTCATCGATGAGCCCCAGCCGCTCGAGCTCGGCCGCGAGCATGGGGCTGCCCACTAGGACGCCGCGCGGGGTCTTCTCCTTGAGCTGCGTCACGGCCTCGTGCAAATCCCCCGCGATGCGGAAGGTGTTGTTCCACGGAAAGTCGTGTCGCGAGGCCGAGACGACATACTTCGGCTTGGCATCCAGCTTCTGCGCCCACTCCCGCATCGCTCGGGGGGCCTTCTCGTCGCGCGCCACCGCCGGCCAGTAGCTCTCCATCATCTCGTAGGTGGTGCGCCCCCACAGCATCGCCCCGACCGCGTCCATGAGCTGCGTGAAGTAGTCGTGCAGCTCGTCGTCCGCGATCCCCTCCCGATGGTCGCAGCACCCGTCCAAGGTCACGTTGAGCGCGAAGGTCAAGACCCCCATGGGATTCCTCCAGTCGTGATTGCAAACCGCAACCAGTTGCAACATACTATCGGTAGACCTGTCGAGCAAGCCGGCACTTCGTGCGTGTTGGAATGCAGGGAGAAGCCCTCCAGGACGGCGCACCGGGGTTGCTTTCGGGGAGGGGGCCGCACGTCCACCTCCGTCCAGCGCGGCCTCGAAGGCGGCGTCCAAGCTGCGTCAAGGTGCGTGCCCCATTCGGAAAGCTCCACCTCTCGTACCGGTGGATGAAGGGGGGCGCTCGGACCACCCGCCCTGGAGTGGCGGTTTCCGGAAGGGAGCGCAGTATCTGGACGGTCTGGTGTGACTCGAAGGCGAGGCGATATGAGCGTTGATTCGGGCAGGTCCCACCGCGTCGCGTGCGCATGCGGCCAGGTGGTGTTCGAGGCGGTGGGTGCGCCCATCCTGACCGTCGTATGCGATTGCACGAGCTGCCGCGAAGCGGGCCGGCGGATCGAGGCACTGCCCGGCGCGGCACCGGTGCTCGATGCCGATGGCGGCACCAGCTTCGTGCTCCATCGCAAGGACCGCGTGCGCTGCACGAGCGGTGGAGAGCAGCTCAGGGAGTACCGCCTCAAGCCCGATTCGCCGACGCGGCGGGTGGTGGCGACCTGCTGCAATTCGGCGATGTTCCTCGAGTTCAACAAAGGCCATTGGCTGAGCCTGTACCGCAACCGCATCCCCGGCGCGCCGCCAGTGGAGATGCGGGTGATGACCCGGGACCGCCCCGATGGCGCGCCCCCGGCCGGAGACGTGCCCGCCTATGCCACGCATTCCGTGGCGTTCATGTGGCGGCTGTTCGCGGCGTGGTTCGCGATGGGACTGCGCACTCCGCACGGCATCAACGGCACGAAGATCGAGGCATGAGAGCGACAGCCGCAACGGGACAGGTAGAAGACCTTGTGCCACGGCCAGTACCACCAGAACCGCGCTGCCAAGGAGCTAGCAGTAGTAGGCCTTCTCCGCTTCGAGGTCCACGACGGAGAAGTCCTGCAGCTCCCAGCTCCCCGTGAACACCGCAACCACCTTGCTCCCCGTGGGGTTCGTGCCCACGTCGTAGGTCACGGTTCCCGGTTTGTCGTTCGTCCAATCCCACTTTATGTATTTGTCATAGGAGCTATAGTTGGGCATTTCCTTCCCATCGTAGATGCCCCACCATCTGCCGTTGCTGTGCGAGAACTGGAGGTCGTACCCGCCGTCGGCGCGCTTCACGAGCTTCGGCAGCGCGGTGAGCCGGGCTCCACTGGGAAGAGAGGAAACGCGCGCCTCGGCCTGGAATTCCGACTCCTGTACCTTGAACTTGTCCCGCTCGGCCGCGCCGTTGATCTTGCCCCACACCTCCACGACCCCGTTGTGGATGTCGAGCAGGCGTTGATAGCGGACCAGCGGCCGCAGGAAGTAGTCCCGGCAGCAGATCGCCTGAAACTGACTCTTGATCCGCGCCATATCGCCGCTGGACCACTTGGTCAGGCAGACGCCATTCCGATCCACGCCGTAGCTGCTGTACGCGGAGGGGTTGCTGGCCAGATAGGAGGTGATCCGACCGGCCTCCCTGTTCAGACGCGCTTTGATCGCACTCCGGAGGTAGGCCTGGGCCTTGGTGAAATATTTGCTCAACTCCGCCTTCTCGTCATACGTGTTGTTCAGCCGCATCATGTCCAGGGCGATGGTGACCGTCAGCTGGAAGTGGCGGAGGTAGTACGGCAGCGTCACGTCGGGATAGGGGAGTGGGTTGAAGATATCCGCGTCGGAGATGAGGTCCTCGTAGAGGGCGGCGAGCCGGGTGTTGAATTCGGTGCGCTGACTCGCGGTGGGGGCCGGAATGTTGTTCCTGTCCGTGACATACATTCGGAAGCGCTCTTCCACCGCGGTCAGCTTGTTGTTGATGTCGTTCTGCGCCATGTCCGTCATGAGCTGCCGGGTCGCCTCGGTGATGCGGGTGCTCACGTCGGTCTTGAGGCAGCCCAGGATGCCCGCCCCCAGAGCCCCGATGGCGGAGGCCCCAGGAACGGGGATTTTGGCGAACGCGGAAAACGCCAGGTTCAGCACCGAGTGAACGAGGTCCTCTTGCTTGTAGCTCGTCAGCGGGGTGGCGCTGACCGGGGGGAAGGTCGCGGGCAGCACGATCATGGAGTACGTCTTCTTGTCGAAGGTGGGCAGGACCGGCTGGTCGGCCGTACAGACGAAGCGCTCGCCCTGGAAGTTGTCCTGGGCGTAGAGGGTGACCTCGAGCCCGGCCGGGACCTTCAGCGAGCGCAGCGTGCCCGCCCCGATGGTCAGCCTGGCCTTCGGGTAACGGCCATAATCGAGTTGCTGGTTCGGTGAGCTGTAATTCTGTCCTGCGTAGATAGTGATGGGCATGAGTTCCTCCGCCGGGCTCCTGGAACCACGGCAGCGTCAGTAGACCAAGCGTTGCCTTCGCGGATGTGCATTGCGGCAGTTCAGGACCTTTGCCGCGCGATGTTGTCTTGCAACCAACGGGCCACGGGTCGAGCGCCTGCGTCTGAGCTCTTCCGGGTGATGCCGAGCCGTCGGAGCGAGGCGGCACTGGTGCTTCTCGCTTCTCCACGTGGACGAAGTGGCTGGCGTGGATGGACTCAGCCCGCGTGATGCGCCGGTGCTCGAGGGTGGCTGTGCACCTGCTCGGAGCACCGACACGTCACTGACGCAGGCTGACATGTCAACCGGCGTGTCAGCGCCGCCCGCCGCAGCCGCTCAAGATCGGTCGGCGGCACTGTGCTGGGCGCGGCGTTGGGCATGCTCGCGTCGCGAGGCGCCACCACGTTCGACGCCCACCGCTTCCGGCATGGGTGGAGGCGAGGACGCTCAAACCCGTACTGGCCGCCGTCCGGCCGTGGAGCGAGATCGCGACCGTGGCTCGCGGCCCTCACGGTGCAATGACACACTCGGTGAGAACCAGCGGTCCATGCCCGAGACACCGCCGAGAGGCGAGGCCGAGGGAGGCTAGCCGCTCCCACATAGCCACAGCGCCGCTTACATCGCGCTGATCACGATCTGTCCGCGCGCGCGCCTGCTCGCCATGTGCGCCACGGCTTTGCCGGCATGCGCGAGCGGATACGTCTTGTCGATCACGACCTTCACAGCGCCCGACTCAATCAGCGCGCCGATGTCCTCGAGGTTCTTGCGCGATGGAACGAATTGAGTCGTGCGCCACTGCCTGGACTTGAAGAGCGCCCCGAATGCCATGCTGGGCAGCGTCCCCAGCCACTTGTGGGTGCCGATGCTGTTGGGCAGCAACACCCCGTTCGCGGTGAGGATGCGCGCCGATACCGACGGAGGGTGGTTCATCACGTTGTCCATCACGACGTCGTAGCGCGCGTCCTGCTCCGGGTAGCTCGTCTGCGTGTAGTCGATGACGTGGGAGGCACCGAGCGAACGCACCAGCTCGACGTTCCTCGTGCTGCAGACGCCCGTGACCACGGCACCCAAGGCCTTGGCAATCTGCACGGCGAACGTTCCCAGGCCGCCGGAGGCGCCATTGACGAGCACCTGCTGACCCGCGCGGACGCGAGCCACATCGCGCATGGCCACCAGCGCCGTCACGCCTGACATCACAGCCCCGGCGGCTTCCTCGAAGCTGAGCTTCGCCGGCTTGTGCGCCAGTTGCGTCGCCGGGACCACGGTGTATTCGCAGAAGGTCCCAGGAGCGCCGCGCTCGTAACTTCCCGTCCACACCGAGCCGAACACGGCGTCGCCGGGTGCGAATCCGGTGACGTGGGCGCCCACCGCCTCCACGACGCCGGCGACGTCCGAGCCGCGGACCGGCGACACGGGCGCACGCAGGCCGGACACCAGGCGCAACGCGTAGGGAACTCCGAGGGTGGCGATGCAGTCCGGCGTGTTCACCGACGTCGCGTGCACACGGACGAGGACTTCGCCGTCCCCCGGCGTGGGGATGTCGCTCTCGCCCTGCACCAGGACGCGTTCAGGCTCGCCATAACCGCTTTGCAAGATGGTTCGCATGTGGACCACCCTACGCGTGCGGAAATTGGCGCCCAACGGCGGATTTCGGGATGTCGGCGTGCAAAAATGTGCGCATGGACTGGGACGACCTTCGCTACGTGCTGGCGATCCACCGCGAGAAGACGCTGTCCGACGCCGCTGCCACCCTCGGGGTCTCTCGGACCACCGTCGGGCGGCGCCTGAAGGAGGCCGAGGAACGGCTGGGCGTCCGGCTCTTCGACCGCACCGAAGAAGGCTTCGCGGCCACGGCTGCCGGCGACGAGCTGGCCGAGACCGCGGCGCGACTGGAGGCGGAGATCCACGTGACCGAGGGGCGGCTTCTGGGCCGTGACGCCGAGCTCCGCGGCCGGCTGCGGGTCTCGACGGTGGACTTCCTGTTCACGGGTTTTCCCGAGGTGTTTTCCAGCTTCATCCAGCGTTATCCGGGGGTGGAAGTGACCCTCGGCGTGACCAATGCGCAGGTCTCGCTCATTCGCCGCGAGGCCGATGTGGCGCTGCGTCTGGAAAACAATCCGGCGGAGGGATTGGTGGGCCGCCGCGTCGGTCGATTGCAGTTCGAAGCCTACGCCGCGCGTTCACTCGTCGAGCGGGTGGGCCACGGTGCCACCCTCGCGGACTTCCCGTGGCTCCATTCAGACGAGCGCTCCGATGGACGTTGGCTCGATGACTGGCTGGCCCGGAACGCGCCGGGAGCCAGAGTGTCGCTGCGTTCCGACGACTTCGCGGTCCGCCGGCGCGCGCTCTCCGCCGGCATCGGCGTCACCTTCCTGGCGTGCTTTGACGGCGACGCTGATCCAGGGCTGGTGCGCGTGGGGGCGCGCCTCTCCGAAGAGGCGCGCGATCTCTGGGTGCTGACGCTGCCCGAGCTTCGCAACAACAGCCGTATTCGCGCCTTCATGGACCACGTCTACGAAGCCTTCAAACCCCATCAGCGCACGCTCGAGGGGGCTCATAGGCCAGAAACGGCCCACGGATGAGGTCCAACGGCTGAAGCCGGGCGCATCCCTCCCGCTGGGCTCGGCGTACAGGCGGGATGGGGGCCGTGTTGAGGGAGAGGGCTGGAGCCGAGGGGACGAGGAGGGCTGCTGACGGGTGCCACGAGGGCTGTGCGCCGGGCCGGTCAGACGCGGTGCAGCCCCATGGGGCACACGCCGGCCCAGTGGCCTCCCCAGGGGGAGGCGGCAGGGGCATGGGCGTCTTTGGCACCGTGACTGCTCGAGACTCAACACCACGCCACAGGTGAAGACATCCCATGCGAACGTCCTGCGCAGCAGCTTCGCCTGGTCCACTCGCGCCATCCGCTCCTTCTTCGTCTCCTTCCTGACCGCTGCCTCTGGTGCCACGCTCGCACCCTCCTCACCTGCTTGGGGGAATCTCGAGGTGACGTCCGGGTGCCTCTCCTCGAAGTACGCGGGCACGTGGCGCCGGGGATGGACGAGCACGTACAACTTCCGGGCGCTCTCGCGCCTGTACGTCGATGGCAAGAAGGTCGGCTGGAAGACCGCGGCTCCGAGCTACCGCGCTCACATCTACGACTGGCAGGCGGGCGCGCCCGAGTGGACGGGACTGCACGTCTTCGCCCGCTACCAGACCGAGAACGACCTGTACGTGGCGTCCTACCGGAAGTACGGGCTGGTCACGCTCAAGAAGAAGCTGGGCGGCCTCCACCACACCACGCTCGCGCAGAAGACGCTCGGGGCTCCGGCCACCCGGACCTGGCACACCGTGAAGCTCTCGGTGAGCGGCGACACGCTGCAATTCTTCGTCCATGGCGAGCTTCAGCTCACGGCCCATGACACCAGCCTGACCTGGGGCACGACGGGCCTGTGCACCGATTACATGGACGTGTACCTGGACGACTGGAAGCTCGAATAGCCCCGGAACCCGGCCGAGCGTTGCTATCCTGACGAGCCATGACACAAGCCAGCTGGTGCCCAGGCCGTTTCGTGTGGTGGGAGTTGCACACGCCCGATATCGCGAAGTCCAAGGCCTTCTACGAAGCGGTGGTGGGCTGGAAGATCGCGCCGGTACAGGCCGGTTCGATCCAGTACACGATGATCCACGTGGGGGGGCGGGGAATGGGCGGCATGGCGCCGCTCGCGGACGTCCAGATGCAGGGGGTCCCTCCCTTCTGGATGGCCTACGTCTCGGTGCTCGATGTGGATGCCGCCGCGGCCGCCGCGAGGAGCGCGGGGGGCAAGGTGCTGCTGGGGCCCGTCGACATGCCGCCGGTGGGGCGTTTCGCGGTGCTGGTGGATCCGCAGGGCGCGGCGGTCATGGCGTACAAGGCAAGCCAGGGAGACCCGCCCGAGGTGGAGCTGCCGGGCCCGGGGATGATGGGGTGGACCGAGCTGTACACCACCGACGTGGCTGGCGCGGCGGCGTTCTACGAGAAGGTGTTCGGCTGGAAGCTGCGACCGTTCATGGGCAACCCGAACATGCCGGTCTTCTACCGGGGCGAGCGTGTTGCCGGTGGGCTCATGAAGGCACCCGAGGGGATGCCGCCCAACTGGCTGAATCACGTGGTCGTGGCGGATCTGGCCGAGGCGCGCACGAAGGCCGTCCAGCTCGGCGGCCGGGTTCTGGTCGAGGAGCTCGCCATGCCGGGGCTCGGCCGGTTCAGCGTGCTCCTCGACAACGTGGGGGCCGGCATCTCCCTGTTCCAGCGCTGAAGCCGGGTTCCCCTGCGAGGCCCGAGGACGAAGGACCGATGCTCGACACCCGGGAAGTTGCCTCTGGAGCAGTCAGGCAACCGAGGGAGGGCGGAGCAGCTCCCGCGCGCCAGGATGGCCGGAGCCAGAGGAGGGCATGGCGTGCGGGGAGCGCAGAACGTGAATCCTCGGGCGCTGTCGCGTCTGGAGATGATGCGCGCGGCCGCGGTGGTGGCCGTGCTGCTGGCGGCGTTGGTGGCCGTGGCGTGGCAGCTCGTCGAGCCGGCTCCGCAGGCTCCGGCGTCGACGTCGCCATCGTGCAGGGCGGTACGGCCCCCGCGGAGAAGGAGCGGCGGAAGGAGCTGGTCGCGCTGGCGAGCCTGTACCTGGAGCCGGTGTGGGTGTTCTACCGGGGCGAGGCGCAGCTCGACAGGCTCTTAGAGACAACGGGCGGTGCGAGCACTGCTGTGGGAGGTGGAGGCCGAAGCCCGTGTGCAGGGGAGGCCTGTCATGGGAGCGCGAGCGGTGCAGCAGCAGCACCCGCATACCCGGCCCGAGCGTCTCAAGCCCAAGGGGTGCGCTCGGCCTCGCACCGTACGAGGGGGAGGGCCGGGCGGAGCGTCAACGGTGCTGCGCACGGCTCGGGCGGCCCCCGTCAGCGGCCCTCCTCTGTCCCTCCGCTCCAGTCCTCCACCTCTCCACAGGTCTTCAATCCTTCACTCCCGGGCAACTCGTCGCGAGCGGGCAGGACGAGGAGTCCCGCACGCTCACGCAAGCGGTGAAGTGGTTCTCGGAGGACCGGGTGCTGCTCGACGGTTCGTCGCGAAGCGACTTCACGCGTGCACCCGCCGTCACTACACTCGTGCACCGTGGCCAGCGCAGCAGAGATCGTCCGCAACCACGAGTACGACCCGAACGGCGTCGAGTACTTCGTTTCCCCGCCGAAGAGCGAGCACATCGAGGTGGTGCCGTACGACCCGTCATGGCCGGCCGCCTTCGCCGAGCTCGCCGCACGGCTCCGCGCCGCCCTCGGCGAGGTGGCGCTCTCGATCGAGCACGTCGGCTCCACCTCCGTTCCCGGCCTGCCGGCGAAGCCGGTCATCGACATCGACCTCACGGTTCCCGACTCGCGAGACGAGGACGCCTACCGCCCGGCGCTCGAGGCGGCGGGCTTCCCGGTGCTGTTCCGCGAGCCGGTCTTCCACGAGCACCGGTTCGCCCGCGGCGACTCGCCGCCCGCGAACATCCACATCTGGAGCCCCGACTGCCCCGAGGCCATCCGGCACCGGATGCTGCGGGACTGGCTCATCGCGCATCCGGAGGACCGCGAGCTGTACGCCGCGGCGAAGTTCGCGTCGGCCGAGCAGATCAACGCGGAGGGCGGCGTGGTGATGGACTACAACCAGCGCAAGCAGCCGGTGATCCGCGACATCCTCGAGCGGATGTTCCGGGCGCACGGCCTCATCGACTGACAGCCGAGCTCTTGCGGCCACGCGTCCAGCGCATCACCGACGCCCTGCTCGACAAGGCACCCAATCCAATCGCGGCGTGCGCTCCTTCGTCGACTCGCATCCTCCCCGCTCCGCTGCGGCCCGCTACCCAGCAAGGCCCGCGCCTGTCCCCAGCGCGACGGTCACCACCTCGGCGACAGCAACCCGCTCCAGCAACTCGAGCTTCGGAATCCCGGGAATGTTTCCGAGGACCCGGGCCGCCCGGAGGGATGCGAACCCGTGGCACAGCGACCAGACGGCGATGGCCCGGGCCGCCACGGACTCTGATGACATCCCGGGGTTTCCCGCCGCCACCACTCCCAGCAGCACCTGAAGGCACCTCTCGGAGGCAGCGTGAACGGCGGCGAAGCGCACACGGTCCTCGATGTCGGGCAGGAACATGATGCGGTAGTGCGACGCATGCTCACGCGCGAAGGCGAGATACGCGGTGGCAAGCGCCGCGGCCTGACCTGGTGCCGAGGGCTCCCGGCTCACGGCCCTCACGAGTTTCTCCCCGAGAATCTCGAAGCCCTCCGTGGCCAGCGCGGCCAGGAGTGACTGCTTGTCCGGAAAGTGGTGATACGGCGCGCCGGGAGATACGCCCGCGGCCCTCGCGAGGACCTGGATGGTCAGGCCCGTGACATCACCCTCACGCAAGAACTCGATGGCGGCATCGAGCAGCGCACGACGGAGATCGAGGTGGTGATAGCCACGTGTCTTCGCGGGCTGTTTGCCCCGCGCGGCTCCCGTCCGGCTCGTTTTGCGCTCTCCCGCCACGGATGCTCCTGCCGGTGACCGGCGTCAGAGAGTATGCCCCGGAAGCTCCTTCACCGCTTCGGTCCTGATGCGCTCCATACCAGCCCGCATGAAACCAGCGTAGTCCTCTTCGACGAAGGACTCGAGGAAACCCGTCGTGGGCCACCCCAGCCCGCGGAAGCGGTACGTCCAGCTCAGGTGCGTTCCGCTCGGTGTCGGCGTGAAGCGGAACTCGCCCACCGCATACTGGACGGCACGCCGCGCGTCGTTCGTGAAGTTCCAGACGACGTACTGGAAGCGACGCCCCTCCTCCACCACGAGCAGCTCTTCGAGCGCCGTGTTTCCATCACGCAACACCACGCGCCGACGCGTTCCAGGGGTGCCCCAGGAGGCCGAGAGGACATCGGCCCTCTCCACTCCGGGGAGCTCCTCGGTCCCAGGGAGAACACGCTCCAGCGGAACGTTCACCAACCAGGGGAGCAGCACGCCCGGGGGCACGGCGATCTCGGCCTCGAGGGTGTGGGAGATGAAGGGAGCATTCGCCTCCACGACGGGGGCCGCCACGGAGCGGTGCAGCGAGTCCCGCTCCGCGGCAGTCGTTCCCGATTCGTAGCCGATCGGGGTTGCCGCACAGGCACTCATGAGCGCCCCAACCGCGAGCGCGAGGACAACAGGGGATGAAATACGCATCATGACTCCTCCATATCTAAAATTCATTTAGATCAAGGAGCGTGGTTTGTCAATCCATGGATCGTCGCGCGTTCAGCGGCCCGGGCAACGGCGCGCGAGGCGCGCGCTAGAAGGCCCGGTTCACCGCGTTGCGGAGCTGGCCCCGGCGCGAGGGCCACATAAGGCCGCGTGGCTCGAGGCTCGGCGTCGCCTGCGGGGCAGGCCGTGGTGGGCCTCGCGTACGGTGGTGCTGGTGGTGCTTGCGCCGCAGATGGCGTGCGCGACGAGCTACCTGATGGGCGGGATACTCGCGGGCACGTCGCGCAGCTGGCGGCGGAGCGGCGGAGCGCAGGGCGTGGGCCCTTCGCGCGCTTCTTCGCGCGGAGCAAGAGCCGCTTCGCAGAAGGCGGATTTATCTTCCGGGCGTGAACAGGCCCGAGGAGAGAACGCACGGGGTGAGTGCGGGTGTCACCTCCGCGGAGAGGGGCGCGCGATTGTGGAGCACCTGGGCCTGCCCACGGCAGGTGCGAGGCTAGCCTCGGCGCGCGAAGCCCCCCTCATGCCTATAGTTGGCGCCCTTCGATGAGGGAGGTGAAGGAATGCGTGCCTACGTGCTTGGTTTCCAGGAGGTCGACCGAACCCGAATCCTGGTTGTCGGGGGGAAAGGCGCGAGCCTGGGGGAGCTTTCCAGGCTGGAAGGAATCCGCGTACCGGATGGCTTTTGCGTTTCGACCGAAGCCTTCAAGCGGCTCCTGGGAGAAGCGCCGACGATGGGCGAATGGCTCGAGCGGTTGTCGCGTCTGAAGGCGGAAGACCGGGATGGAATCCGGGAGCTCAGCGCGGAGATCCGCACACTCATCGAAGGGATGGCCATCCCTGAAGACGTTCAGGAAGCGATCACCCGCTTCCTTTCCAGGCTTGGCGAGCAAGCTGCCTATGCCGTCCGGTCCAGCGCGACGGCGGAGGATTTGCCGACGGCTTCCTTCGCGGGCCAGCAGGACACGTACCTGAACGTCATCGGGAAGCCGGCGATCCTGGCGCACGTCAGCCGGTGCTGGGCGTCGCTCTTCACCGAGCGGGCGGTCACCTACCGCCTTCGACACGGCTTCGACCACCGCAAGGTCCACATGGCGGTGGTGGTGCAGAAGATGGTCGTCCCGCAGGCGGCCGGAACCTTGTTCACGGCCGATCCCATGACCTCGAACCGGAAGGTGTCATCCATCGAGGCTGGCTTCGGCCTCGGTGAGGCCTTGGTCTCCGGCCTGGTGAACGCCGATGGCTACAAGGTGCGCAACGGCCAGGTCACCGAGAAGACGGTCGCCACCAAGAAGCTGGCGACCTGGGCCTTGGCGGATGGCGGTACGCAGGAACGGGCGATCGAGCCCGAGCGGCAGAACAGCCCCGTGCTGACGGATGAGCAGATCGTGCGGCTCGAGCGCCTGGGCAGGCGGATCGAAGGGCACTTCGGTCATCCCCAGGACATCGAATGGTGCCTGGTCGACGACGCGTTCTACATCGTCCAGAGCCGGCCCATCACCACCCTGTACCCCATCCCGGAGGTGGGTGATCGAGGCAACCACGTCTTCGTCTCCGTCGGCCATCAACAAATGATGACCGACCCCATGAAGCCTTTGGGGCTGTCCTTGTGGCAGTTGACCGCCGCTCGCCCCATGTATGCGGCGGGTGGGAGGTTGTTCGTCGATATCACGAAGGAGCTGGCTTCACCGGCGAGCCGGGGCGTCGTGTTGAATGTCCTGGGCGGATCCGACCCGCTCATCAAGGACGCCCTCATGACCCTCATCGAGCGGGGCGATTTCATCGAACCGCCGCCCGCGGATCCGCCCGCACCGGGTCCCGCTCAAGGCAAGCCAGGGATGTCGCCCGCGGGTTCCCCCCCGCCTCTCGACGATGATCCGGCGATCGTCGCCGATTTGATCGCGCGCAGCCAGACGTCGATCGAAGCGCTGAAGCGGAACATCCAGACGAAATCCGGAACGGAATTACTGGATTTCATCCTGGAAGACGTTCAGCACTTGAAGAAGAGCTTGCTCGAACCGCGGAGCTTCAGCGCGCTCATGGCCGGCATGAACGCTTCGTCTTGGATCAACGAGAAGATGATGGCGTGGTTGGGCGAGAAGAACGCCGCGGACACCCTCTCTCAGTCCGTGCCGAACAACATCACCTCGGAAATGGGGCTGGCGCTGCTGGACGTCGCGGACGCGATCCGGCCTCATCCGGAGGTGGTCGAATACCTGCGAAATGCCAGGGATGAAGGCTTCTTGGAGGGCCTGGCCCGGTTGGAGGGTGGACAGGCAGCCCACGACGCCCTCTCCGCTTATCTCGACAAATTCGGCATGCGATGCGTCGGGGAAATCGATGTGACGAGGACGCGTTGGCGCGAAAGACCCACGACCCTCGTCCCCTTGCTCCTCAGCAACATCAAGACCTTCGAGCCCGGGGCCGGCAGCCGGAAGTTCGAGCAGGGGCGGCAGGAGGCCTTGAAGAAGGAACAGGAGCTCCTGGCGCGATTGAAGCAATTGCCGGATGGGGAGCAAAAAGCCGGAGAAGCGCAACGGATGATCAGCCGGCTCCGGAACTTCATCGGCTACCGTGAGTACCCGAAATACGGCATCGTCAATCGCTACTTCCTCTACAAGCAGGCCTTGCTGAAGGAAGCCGATCGGCTCGTGCAGGCCCACGTGCTCCATGAAAAGGAAGACATCTACTATCTCACCATCCAGGAGCTTCGCGAAGTCGTGCGCACGAACCAGCTTGATGGCGAAATCGTCAGCCGGCGAAAGGACGAGCACGAACGATACCGGAAGCTGACGCCACCGCGGGTCATCACGTCCGATGGTGAAATCGTCGCAGGTGCGTACAAACGAGCCGATCTCCCCGCCGGAGCCCTCGTCGGTCTACCGGTCTCCTCGGGCGTGGTGGAGGGACGAGCCCGCGTCGTCTTGGACATGGCCGACGCGGATCTGGCAGAGGGGGATATCCTGGTCACCTCCTTCACGGACCCGAGCTGGACGCCCTTGTTCGTGTCCATCAAGGGCCTGGTGACCGAGGTGGGGGGACTGATGACCCATGGCGCGGTGATCGCCCGGGAATACGGCTTGCCGGCCGTCGTCGGCGTGGAGCAGGCGACCCGGCGGATCCAGGATGGGCAACGCATCCGCGTGCATGGAACGGAAGGGTACGTCGAGCTCCTGCCCTGGCCGGGCCAGCCCGACAGGTAGGCGGGCGGCACGTCACAGGTCCCGGGCGCCCATCCACTTCTCCGAGAGCCAGACGCGGCTAGCGCGCGCTGCCCGCCGGGGCCCCGAGGCGCTGCTCATAGGCCTCCAGCGTCCGCTGCCAGGCGGGCCGTGCCTCACAGCGCTCGCGGTAGGCGGAGACCCGGGGGAAGCCGTCGAGCACGCCCGCGTTGCGCACCTCGCGCAGCACCGTGGTCATCAGGATGTCCGCCACGGTGAACGCCTCGCCGGTGAGATACGGACGCTCCCGAAGCCAGTCCTCAAGCGATGTCAGCGCGCGCCCGGCCCACTGCACCAGCTCGGGACGCCGCTGCGCGCCGGTGGGATCGGCGGCGCCGAACAGATCGATCATCACGATCTGGAACAGCGGGGGCTCCAGGGTGTTGAGCGCGGCGAAGCACCAGCGCGTCACCTGGGCGCGGCCCTGGAGATCCGCGGGCATCAATCTGCCCGTCTTCTCCGCCAGGTACAGCAGGATCGCGCCCGTCTCGGTGAGGACGAAGCCGTCGTCCTCGAGCACCGGCACCTGAGAGAAGGGGTTCAGCCGCCGGTACTCCTCGCTCCTGAGCTCCCCCGCGGGATGATCCACGCCGTGCACCCGGTAGGGCACGCCCAGTTCCTCGAGCGTCCACAGGACGCGCAAATCACGCGTGAGACCCACTACCTTCGAGTTGACGCGGCCAAAGCCGTAGAGCGTGAGCATTCCAGCATTGTTGCTCTAAATCGCGGACACGCCCCAGGCGCGTCCGTGAAGGTGTCGTGGAGGTGTCGTGGAGGTGTCAAACACCTCGTACAGCCGGGCCGCCGGAGCCGGCGCCGGCGGTCGCGTCGAGAATCCGGCACGCACCGCGCACCGCTCGTGGGGGTCGGGCATCGAACCGGCGCACGGAGTCATGGGAATCGCTCCCAGGAGGATGGCGGCATGAAGATCGGAATCATCGGCGCGGGAATGATTGGTGGAACCCTCGCTCGACGCTGGACCCGGCTCGGACACGAGGTCTTCATCGCGAACTCTCGCGGGCCCGAGACGCTTGGCGAGCTCGCGGCGGAGACGGGCGCGAAGGCCGTCACCCGCGCCGAGGCGGCGCGGGCTGGCGAGGTCGTCGTCCTGACGATCCCCCAGAAGGCCGTCCTGGACCTGCCCAGGGATCTCTTCGCGAACGTACCCAAGGACGTCGTCGTGATCGACACGGGCAACTACTACCCCATCCGCGACGGACAGCTCGCGGAACTCGACGGCGGAATGGTCGAGAGCGAGTGGGTCGCGTCACGGATCGGCCGCCCCGTCGTCAAGGCCTTCAACAACATCTACTTCAAGAGCCTGCTGGAGAAGGGCACGGCCAAGGGCACACCGGGGAGGATCGCGCTGCCGGTCGCGGGGGATCCGCCCGAAGCTCGGGCGAAGGTGCTCCGGCTCGTGGACGAGCTCGGGTTCGAGCCCGTCGATGCCGGCAGCCTCTCGGACTCGTGGCGCCAGCAGCCCGGTACCCCGGCCTACACCCAAGACCTCGATGAGGCGCGCCTGAAGCAGGCCCTCGCCCAGGCCGAGCGCCACCGCATCCCGGAGTACCGCAACGCCGCCAACGACTCCTTGAAGAAGTACCTGGCGACGTAGCTCGACGCTTCATCCCTCGCCCCCGGAGAGCGTGTCAGGGAACTCGAGCGACGCGACACGGCACGACACGCGGCGGGAAGGAGAAGGGCGGAAAACGGGCCGAGAAGTCCCCTCGCATCCACCGTGCCGCCGCCTCTCGGAACGCCGCGACGAAGGCCCGGTATTGCTCACGCAACTCCTTCAATGATTGGCGCGTAGAAGCATGCCCCAACGGCCGAGGGCTCCGCTCGAGGTGCTTGGGCCGGGTATGCGGGTGCTGTGCCCTCACGGCTCGCGCCCCCAACACCGGCCTGTCCTTTGCGCCAGCCTCGGACTCCACCGCCTCCACCACTCTCCGCACCGCACGCTGCCGCTCCTCCTCCCCCAGTCCTTTCCAACACGGCAGGGGCTCCACCACCAACTCCACTGGCTCGGCAATTTCCTCGGCGAAGCGCCCCTCCCCCGCCGCCATGTCCTCGCTCCCCCTCTTGCTCCAGCGCTTCGTCCAGCTGAACCACTGGAACAGACGCCGAGCCGGTCCCAGCAACTGCGGCAGGCACGTGAGGCCCGGCCACTCAGCGCTCCTCTCCACCAGCCCCTCCTTCACCCCATGGGCCAGCACGTAGCGCAGCCGGCCTACCAGCGCCTCGTCGTCCAGTACCGGCTCGGCTGAATAGCGCCTCTCCCAGAAGCCGCCACTCCAGTCCACCAACCGTCCCACCTTCCTGGAGAGGTTGGCGCGCAGATACTGCATGAAACCGGCGAGCGCTGCCCCCCGGGCCCACACCAGCAGGTGGAAGTGGTTGGAGGCGAAGGTGAACGCGTGCAGCCGCACATTGCCGGCGCTCTGCTGGACGGCTCGCGCCAGCACCCCTCCCACCACCTCATTCACTTGCGCGCTGGGGCGCAGCAGCAGCCGTCCCTGGAAGCACCTGGACGTAACGAAATAGAAGCCCTCCTCCTGGAACATCCTCAGCGGCCAGCCCATCCCCATCCCCTACGCACGAGTCATCAGGCCGGATGCATCCTGGGGGCCAGTTCCAAGTCCTCGGAAAGACTTGAAGAGCGGTCGCCTACCCGTCCACGCCCAAGCCTCGTTCTCGCTCAAGCCCCTCGTTTCGAGTCCTTTGACACTGTCTCTGGAGTTCTTTGACACCCTCTCTGCGTCGTGTCTCTCGAGTTCTTTGACACCCTCTCTGACACCCTCTCTGGCTTCTTGTCGGTGATCCGGCTGCCGACTACCGTCCCGACAGGAGTCGAGTCTCGGGAGGCGTCATGGGAAGAGATCCTGAACGGCTGAGTCGCCGACGTGTCATCGCCCTGGGCGGTGGGGCCGCCGTCAGCGCCGTCGCCTGTGCGGCGGCCGACGATCCGGCCAGCCCCGAGCCGGCCAAACCCGGCCAGCGACCCCGGTTTCCGGTGCGCACCGGCCTGGACCACCTGGTCGAGGGCGGTTTCGCGGCGCTCGCCGGTGAGCGGGTCGGCGTCATCTCCAACCCCACCGGCGTGGACGGCAGGTACAGCCACCTGGTCGACCTGATGCACGCGCACGCCCGGGACACCGGGGGGCTGACCATCGGCGGCGTCTTCGGCCCCGAGCACGGTTTCCGCGGCTCCGCGCAGGCCGGCGGCAGCGAGGGCACCGGGATCGACGCGCGCACCGGGCTGACCGTCTATGACGCGTACAACGCCAGCCAGGCCACCTGGGAGACCCTCTACGAGCGGGCCGGCGTGCAGACCGTCGTCTTCGACATCCAGGACGTCGGCAGCCGGTTCTACACCTACATCTGGGCGCTCTACGACTCGATGGTCGCCGCAGCCCGGCGTGGGCTGCGCTACGTCGTGCTCGACCGGCCCAACCCGGCGGGCGGCAAGGCGTACGGGCCGATGATGACCACCCGCTTCACCACCGCCGTCGGCAAGAAGGAGATCGTCCAGCAGCACGGGATGACCGTCGGCGAGCTGGCCCGCTTCTACAACGGCGAGTTCCTGCCGACCGACGCCGGGCGTCCGGTCGAGCTGGAGGTCATCGAGTGCAGCGGCTGGGTGCCGAACATGATGGGCGCCGACACCGACGTTCCGTGGGTCATGCCGAGCCCCAACATGCCGACCCCGGACACCGCGCTGGTGTACCCTGGTACCGGCATGTTCGAGGGCGTGGCGAGCCTGTCCGAGGGGCGCGGCACCACGCGCCCGTTCGAGCTCATCGGCGGGCCCGGGTTCGACTACCACTGGAGCGACCGGCTCAACGCCGCGAACCTGCCCGGGGTGAGCTTCCGGGAGGCCTACTTCACGCCGACGTTCAACAAGTTCGCCAATACGCTGTGCGCCGGCGTCGAGGTGAAGGTGACCGACCCGCAGGCCTTCGACCCGATCCGGACGGCCGTCGCGATGCTGGTGGAGGCGCGCAAGTACCCCGCCTTCGTCTGGCGGACCGACTCCTGGGACGCCGCGCGGCCGTACTGGATCGACAAGCTGAGCGGGTCCGAGCGGCTGCGCACGATGATCGACGCTGGGGCGTCCACGGACGAGCTCGTCGGCGCGTGGCGCGACGAGCTGGTGGAGTTCGACGCCCAGCGCCGCCCGTACCTGCTCTACCGCCGTTAGTGATGCCCTTCGGTCAGCCGCACCCGGTCTGGCGCACTGCTCGGGCGGCCCCCGTCCACGACCGCCTCAGTCTCTCTCACCGTGAGCTTCGGCGGGGCGTGAGGCACACGGTGCAACGAGAGCCTGTATGGTTCGCGCATGCCCCTGGACAACTCCCTGATGAATGACCCGAGGTTCTGGGCAGGCCATCTGTGTTCCTCCTTTGGACAGATCGGCGACCCGTTCGAGCCCGCCAAGGTCGTCTCCGCCTTCGGCATCGCCAGCGAAAAGGCCTTGCTGAACTGGTGGCATGGCGCGACCCGGTACGACGCCGACACCTTCGATGAGACGGACGGGATTCTCGAGGACCCGACACGTGTCGAGGTCCCCCTGCCGCGTGGCGTGCTCCTGCAGGTCCTCATTCATCCCGGGCTGGCGGAGTACAAGCTGTCGAGCCCCGGGAGCGAGCCGCTCCTCCTGGGCGAGGCGGGCCCCCACTGGCGCCTCCCGCTGCTGCGCTACGAGGAGTGGATGTCCCTGGCGGATTCGCCGCACGCCCAGGGGCTCCTCCTGCCGGGCGCCTGGGTCACCCAGGGCGTCGACCTCGAGACGATGCGGCGCTCCGTGGAGGCGCTGTTCTCGAAGTTGGGGGCACGCGACCTCCAAGCGGCCCGCTCGCTCTCGAAGGACTGGTGCCAGACCATGACCCATGCGAGCGAGCACAAGTGGTGGCACGAGGAGCCACTCGGATGGGTCACTGACTGCGAACACAGCACGCGCGCGGCGGCCTCGAAGGACAAGGCCCTGGTCCAACGGCTCAACGCCCTGCTCGCGGTGCCAGGAGGCTCCCCCGGAGCATGAGCCGGGAGATTCCCGGAGTCCCCCACCTGAGGGTGAAGTTCCCCTGTCAGGGGTGCGCGCCATTGGCGCCGCGGAACGTGAATTGCACGAAAGCCCCGTGTCAGCCCGCCGTAGCAGACTGCGCCCTTCACTCACTCAGAGGGTGGCCATCTGAATACGCGCGTCATCCGGTCTCGGCATTCACTCGCTTCTTACGGACTCTGGCTGGCGATGCTCCTCTGCCTGGGGCCCCCTGCCCGTGCGCAGAGCGCTCGCGACACCACCATCGAGCTTGCCGCGGTGGCGGTGGACTCACCCGCCAGCCTGACACTGAGCTGGAGTGCTTCGGCAACCGCGGTCAACTCGCTCACGGTCTCTCGCAGGCGCCTGGGAAGCCCGACATGGGAGGCAGCCGTGCAGTTGGCCGCCACCGCGACGTCGTATTCCGACACCTCGGTCAAGGTGAACGACGGGTCCCTGGACTCCAGCCCGGCCACGGTGCGCATCACCCTCACGTCGAGCGCGTCCCTCGCGGCCGACCCGACGGCCGAGCCTGGTGAGGCCCAGGTCGCCCCGCCGTTGGGGCCACAGCGGGGGACCGGAAGGACTGGGGATGTTCCAGCGTGGGAGGGGCCGACGCCCTGATGCTGCTCCTCGTGTTCTCGCGTTCTCGAGCCCAGCATCCCTCCATGGGGTGCTGGGCCTTCGTTGGATGGAGGGATGGAGCACCCTCCTGAGTTCATGCTGGAGTTGCGGGTGCGTTCGTGGTGAGTCTCTCCGTGGAGAGCTGGGGCTCCAGCTCTGGGGAGGGATATCACACGTGAATCGTTGGACTCTGGGAGTGGCATGCGTGGGACTGCTGGTCGCCTCGGAGAGTGCGCTCGCGGCACCGGCCGCGGACGTCTTCGATCGTGCGCGGCTGGCGAAGTACGCCTCGAAGGCTCCGGGCAAGATCTTCGAGGATCCGCAGCTCTCCTGCTACCTGCGCGAGCTCCTGACGAAGAAGGACTACGACGCGTTGATGGAGCGGATGGCCCAGATCGCGCTCGGCGGTGAGCCCGATGCGACGGGGGCGTTCCATTTCGAGGGGAACGTCCCCGGGTTGTTCACCGAGATGGAGGGCATCGTGCTCATCCATCCGGAAGGTCGCCTCTGGGTCGCGTACATCGCGGGTGACGAGGTGAGCTACTTCACGAACGATCCCGGCTCGCTCCAGAAGCAGCCGCGGGCCATCGACGCGTGGCGGGAGCGCTTCAAGGAGAAGCCCATCGTTGCGGTATCGGCGCAGCGCGAGGTGCGCCCGGAAGAGCTGGCACAGCGGTGCGGTCCGCGGAAGCTGGCGGCGGAGATGGAGCGTTTCAACCGGCTGGAGTCCGGGAACGTGTGCCAGCTCGAGGGAATCAACTTCTCCCCGTTCCAACCCGCGGTGATCAAGGGGGGAGCGCCGGAGAGCCGGGTCTACTTCTACTCCGAGCCGGAGCCCTGCCCCGCGAGCGGTGAGTGCAAGTCTCGCAAGAAGGCCTACCTCGTGGAGAACGATGCCGTCGAGTTGAGCACCGACGACATCCGGAAGAACGGTTTCGTCTGTGCCCGTTACCGCGGCGTCAAGGGGAGCAGGACCGCGGGTTGGCTGCCCGAGACCGCGTTGTCGGTCAAACCGCTCGAGCTCCCCGCGGGAGAGGCGGGCCCCGGGACGAAGCCCGCGGATTGGGTGGGAACCTGGAGCCGGGATTCGGAATCCCTCACCATTCGCGCGACGGGACCCAACCGCATCGAGGTGGTGGGCATGCCCGAGTCCCAGCCGGGCATGGCCGACGCCGAGGAGAGCACGATGGCGTACACCGTCTCGGGCCCCCTCCTCTTGAAGGCGGAGTCGGTCGAAAAGGGAGGCGATGAGCCGGAGCCCGTGCGACTGCGCCTCCTCAACAACGCGATCTTCGCCGAGTGCTCCGGATGCGCCTTCAACGGCCTCTACTTCCGGAAGTAACACGATGAGGAACCAGCGGACGCGGGAAGTCTCTTTTCGCTCCCCACGGCGCCCCTCCCCGTCTCATGCGCTCAGAAGCTCTTGCCGTTGACCCGTGTCACCTCGAGTGCGTCGAGGTCGACTCCGTCCATGCAGCGGACGTTGATGGCGTACATCTGACGGCCGTCGGGCGCCGTCCCCCGGCTGAACGGACGGATGCCGCAGGACGGGCAGAACTGGTGGTGGATGCTCTTCTTGCCGAATTGGTAATCCGCGACGGCCTCCGCACCCGCTCGAATCGTGAATTGGTCCGCCCCCACGAAGGCCAGGAGCGCGCCCGTCTTCGAGCAGAAGGAGCAGTTGCACGAGATGATCTGTCCGCCGAGGTCCACCTTCGCCTCGAAGCGGACCTTGCCGCAGTGGCACCCACCTTCGTACGTCTTGAGATCGTTCATGCGGCCAACGTCTCCCGAGCGCCCGGCCGCGTATTGTAGAAACGCGACAGCCCATGCGAGCCCCGAGCGCCAGTCAGAGAGGTGTCCTGAACCCACATGCGGTGGGGACGCACTTCCACCTCACGCGATACCCGCCGTCCGAGGACCTCGCGTTCTTCGTCGAGCGTCACTGGACCGTGCGGTGGGACCTCCGCGAACGGGAACCGTTCCCGCAGGAGGTGCTGCCACATCCGTGCGTGAACCTCGTGCTCGAAGCCGGGCGGTCGGCCGTCCACGGTGTGAGCACCCGGAGGTTTTCCACCCTGCTCGAGGGCAAGGGGCAGGTTGTCGGCGTCAAGTTCCGGCCCGGAGCGTTCTTCCCGTTCGTGCGCGTCCCCATGTCCGGGCTGACGGATCGAGCCCTGCCACTCCACGAAGTCTTCGGCCCCGCTGGGGCGGACCTCGAGCCAGCGGTCCTCGCCCGCCATGACGAGCACGAGCAGATCGCCCGGGTCGAGGCGTTCCTGCGCCAGCGGTTGCCCCCACGGGATGGCACCGTCGCCACGGTCGTGCGAGTCATCCAGCACGCGCTGGAGCACCAGGAGCTCGCCCGGGTCGAGGACCTCAGTGTCCAGGTGGGCCTCTCCGTCCGGACACTCCAGCGCCTGTTCCGCCAGTACGTGGGTGTCAGCCCGAAGTGGGTGCTTCGACGCTTCCGCCTGCACGAGGCCGCGGACCGCGTCGCCACGGGCCTGCACGTCGATTGGGCGGCCTTCGCCCAGGAGCTCGGGTACTTCGACCAGGCCCACTTCATCCACGACTTCAAGGCCCAGGTAGGCCGCTCACCGACCGAGTATGCGGCCCTGTGCGGCGCGCACGGGTTTCCTCCCGGTCAGGGGCAGCCGCACCCCGTACGACCTGGCGCGTCAGTCATGCCCGGACCCGGCTGACGGAAAAAGAGCAGCCGGCATGTCGATCTCGCGGCGCCTCGTTCGACGAGACAATGGAGGCACCCAGAACCCGAAGCCGGAAGGAGCTCCGAGCATGCGATTCATGATGCTGATGATCCCCAAGGGGTACGAGAAGGCAGCGCCGGGCACGATGCCAGACGCCCAGTCCGTGGCCGCGATGATGAAGTACAACGAGTCCCTGCAGAAGGCAGGCGTGCTGCTCGCGCTCGATGGCCTCCACCCCCCCTCGGAGGGCGCGCGCGTTTCGTTCTCCGGAGGGAAGCCCAGGGTGATCGACGGGCCCTTCGCCGAGGCGAAGGAGGTCCTCGGCGGCTACTGGATGATCGAGGTGAAGTCGAAGGAGGAGGCGATCGCCTGGGCATCGCGCTGCCCTGCTGCTGACAACGAGGTGATCGAGATTCGCCGGGTGCAGGAGTTCTCGGATTACCCCGCGGATGTCCAGGAGGCCGCGACCCGGTTGCCCGAGATGCAGGGGCAGCTCGAGCAGCGCAGGACAACGTGACGAGCTCGCGCTCCTCCACCTCGACTCCGCGCGGGGGTGAAGCCCCGCGGGAGGCGTTGCGTCAGGCTTTCTTGACCTTGGCGCTGTTGAACATCCAGTTGATGCCGAACTGGTCGGAAACCACGCCGAACAGCTCACCCCAGGGGGCGTCGATGAGTGGCTGGATGGCCTTGCCGTTCGTCGCCAGCGCGTCGAAGCATTGCCGGGCCTGATCGGGGTCATCGAACTGGAGGGCGATGCTCACGTTCCCGCTGCGTGGCGGAGCCTCCTCGTCGGAGCCGTCGCTCATCATCAGGAGCGCGTCGCCCACGCGCAGGGCCGCGTGCATGACCCGGCTCTTCATCGCCACGGGACAACTCTGGTCGACGTCTCCGAACCGCTGGAGTGCCTCCGTTTTCGCGCCGAGGGCACGCTGGTAGAAGGCGATGGCCTGCTCGGCCTTGCCGTTGAGGATGAAGTAGGGGGTCGCTGATTTGATCGTCATGACGGCTCCTTCTCGGTTGGGAAAATGGCTCCTCAGGGGAGCCTCACACTGTTGGACGGCGGGATCGGCTCGAAATCATCAGGGTCGAAGTCAGGCTCATCTTCACGACGAACGGCACTCCGCGAGATCGACACGCCGGAACGATTTTCCCGGGGTCTCGCCAAGTGCGCGAAATCATTGCTGCCCCCCATGGTTCGGCTCCCAGGCGTTCGAAGAGCGCGCTCATTCCCAGGAGAGGGCTCTTGGCCCGAGGGCATACCCCTTCCGGGGAATGGGCCCTCCGCTCGGTCCTCCCTAGGTTCCTCTCGTATGAGAGAGACCCTCGTCGTGATCTCGGGACCGATTGGCGCGGGGAAGTCCACCCTCGCCCAGGGGCTCGAACGCCGTCATGGAGCGCTTCGCTTCAGCTCGGGACAGTTGCTCCGCCACCAGCTGGGGGGAGATGGAGGCCGCCTGGAGCTGCAGGCGGCGGGTGAGGCGCTGGACCGGGAGACGGGAGGCCGGTGGGTCGCCGAGAGCCTGATGGACGTCCTGAAGGCCCGCGCCCAACCTCCTCCCCTCGTCGTCGTCGACTCCATCCGCATTCCCCTCCAGCTGGAGGCCCTCCGCCAACGTCTGGGCTCACGGATGGTGCATGTCCACCTGACCGCTCCCGCGGAGGCGCTCGAGGCCCGCTTCGGCCAGCGCTCCTCCCGCACGGACGAGGGCGTTTCGTTCGAGCAGGCCCGCGCCAACCGCACCGAGAGTGCCGTGCACCGGCTCGCGGACACGGCGGATCTCGTCATCGACACCTGGCGGACGCCACCGGATGCCGTGCTCGTCCTCGTGGCCAGTCACCTCGGATTGTTCGGGCGCGGGATGGAGCCCCTCGTGGATGTGCTCGTCGGCGGCCAGTATGGCAGCGAGGGCAAGGGCCACATCGCCTCCTACCTCGCACGGGAGTACGACTTCCTGCTCCGGGTGGGTGGACCCAACGCCGGGCATTGCGTCTACGAGGAGCCCGAGCCCTATACCTTCCACCTCCTGCCCTCCGGCACGCGCGCCTCCCCGGACTCGAAGGTCATCCTCGGCCCCGGGACGGTGCTCTCGTTGAAGACGCTGCTGCGGGAGCTCTCCGAGTGCCGCATGGACGAGGCCCGGCTCTTCATCGACCCGCAGTCCGTTCTCATCGAGCCCGAGGACATCGAATGGGAGACCCGCACCTTGAGGAGTCACATCGGCTCGACGGCGCAAGGGGTGGGTGCCGCCACGGCCCGGAAGGTGCTCCGCACCGCGGCCGAGCCCCGGGTGCGGCTCGCCAAGGACGTGGAGGAACTGCGGCGGTACCTCCGTCCCACCCACGAGATCCTCGATGACGCCTTCGCCCAGGGTCAGCGCGTCCTGCTCGAGGGCACCCAGGGGACGGGGTTGAGCCTCCACCACGGCCACTATCCACACGTCACTTCACGTGACACGACCACCAGCGGGTGCCTCGCCGAGGCGGGCATCGCTCCGGCCCGGGTGCGCAAGACGCTCATGGTCTGCCGCGCCTATCCCATCCGTGTGCAGAACCCCGAGGAGGGCACCTCGGGTCCCATGGTGAACGAGCTGTCCTGGGAGGAGATCTCCCGGCGCTCGGGGCTCGGCGTAGAGGAGCTCAAGAGCAACGAGTGCACCTCCACCACGCATCGCCAGCGCCGTGTCTCCGAGTTCGACTGGGTGCTGCTGCGCAAGGCCGCCTCGCTCAACGCGCCCACGGACGTGGCGCTCACCTTCGTGGACTATCTCTCCGCGAAGAACCGGGACGCGCGGCGCTTCGACCAGTTGACCGGCGAGGCCCTGCGTCTCATCGAGGGCATCGAGCGCGTCACCGGTGCCCCCGTCTCGCTCGTCTCCACGCGCTTCCACTCCCGGAGCATCCTCGACAGGAGGGTGTGGTGACCGGAGTCAGTGCCCAGGAGTTCGCCCGGCGCTTTCCCCGCCTCTTCCACATGGCCGAGGCGGGCAGCTGGCCGAGCATCCAGCGTCATGGCCTGCTGAGCACCTCCGCGCTCCTGGACCTCTTCGAGGTGGGCGGGCCCGAGCGCGAGGCGCTGGAGGCCCGGCACCGGCCGGAGTCCATCACCCTCCATCATCCCGTTCATGGCTCGGCCATCGTGCGGGACCAGAAGCCCATGAGCGACAAGGGGCTCGAACAGAGTCTGCGCGGTGGCTTGTCGCCAACGGCGTGGTACCGGCTCCTCAATGCCAGGGTGTTCTTCTGGGTCAGCGAGGAGCGGCTCACGACCCTCCTCGACGCGCGGGCCTATCGCGGCAAGCGGCAGACGGTGCTGACCGTGGACACAGCGCGGCTGCTGGCTCGCCACGAGGCCCGCGTGCTGCTGTCCCCCATCAACAGCGGCGCCACCATCATGAAGCCCCAGCCTCGTGGCCCGGACACCTTCCTTCCGCTTGGCGCCTATCCCTTCGCCGCCTGGGACAAGAAGCGCAAACCGAGAGATCCCGTGGTCGAGCTGACCGTCACACACTCCGTTCCCGACATCCGTGAGCTCGTCCTGCGGGTCGAGGAGATCGGAGGGGGCCGGCCCTCCGTCGTGCTCCTGCCATGACACCACGACGACTGGCGGAGCAGCGGCGAAGGCGCAACCGAAGAGCGGCTAGGGCGAGGCCTCTCCGGCCACCGGCGGGGTGCGCACCTTGCCCACCACCTCGAGGATGGCGGCGCTCGTCTGGCGGGCATGTGCCTCCTCCGTGAGCAACGAGAGGTGGTTGGCCTCGGGGATGAGGCGGTACTCGCCACGGGAGGAGAGCGAGACCAGCTCGCGGTGCAGGGCCTGGAACACCGGAACGATCTCCTCCGCCCCCGCGGCCGACCCCGCGCTCACCACCAGCAGGGGCCGCTCACCGAGTCCCCGCGTGGCACGCACCTGGGCCGTGGAGTCGTCCCAGGCCCGCATCTCGGCGGAGGCGGCCTCCAGGTTCCGGGTCGTGGCGGAGAAGGCCTCCACCTCCGCGAAGGCCCGCTCGGGCAGCCCCCGCCCGATCGCGGCGAAGAGGCCCGTGGCGCGCACCAGGCCCACGTGGATGAGCGCGGGCGCGAGGTCCATCACCTTCATGCCCAACTCGAACTGCTTCCGGGCGGACTCCGGCAGCCGCTGCAGCTGGTCCGGGTGCGAGGCATCCAGCAGCACCATGCCGGCGACCTCTCCCGGATGACGGTCCGCGTAGACGCGCACGAAGAGCCCGCCCATCGAGTGCCCCACCAGGACGAAGGGACCCCGCTCACCCGCGTTCGCGAGCAGCGTGTGGAGCTGCTCGGCGACGTGCGCCGCGTCGCGAGGCCCCGGAGCCAGCTCGCTCCAGGCGGTCCCCGCCCGATCGTACGAGCAGACGCGCGTGGACTTCGCCACCTCCGGCTGCACCCAGGCCCAGCCCGAGGACATGGCGTTGGCGCCCGCCTCCAACACCACGGTGGGGCTCCCCTCCCCCGTGCAGTTCAGGTGCAGGCGGTAGCCGCCCACGTCCACCATCCGTCCCGGCGGGGGGAAGTCGCGCGCATCCGCCGCCGCGGACACGGCCTGGTACACCGAGCCGACGACACACAAGACAGCGAGACCGAGGCCCGTCCACAGCAGGCGGCGCGGCCAGCGTCGGCGCGGGCGGGCCTGGGACGAGGAGGAAGGGGTGGAGGTGTCGGACGAGGCACTCATCCCGCACATTCTACGCATCCAGGTGCCGGAACACCCCCCGCCCTCCTGCTTACTTCAGCAGCGGAGCCAGCGCGGGCCAGACGTGATCGCGCAGCTTGGGCTGCACGGCGGCGATGGGGTGGATGTTGTCGGCCTGGAAGGCGTCGCGGTCCAGCGCGATGGGCTCCAGCAGGAACGGGAGCAGGGCCACCTGGTGCGCCTCGGCCACCGCGCGGTAGTTCGCCGTGAAGCCCTCCGTGTAGGCCTTCCCCAGGTTGGGCGGCATGCGCATGCCCACCAGCAGCACCCGCGCCCCGGAGGATTTGGCCGCGCTCACCATCTTCTCCAGGTTGGCCCGGGTCTGCTTGAGCGGCAGGCCCCGCAGGCCGTCGTTGCCTCCCAGGGCGATGATCACCACCTCCGGCCGGTTGCGCGCGAGCTCTCCTCCCATCCGCGAGGCGCCCCCCGCGGTGGTCTCACCACTCACGCTGGCATTCACCACCCGCCACCCAGGCGCCTGCCTGGCCATGCGCTCGGCCGTCAGCGCCACCCAGCCTTCCTCCGGCGCGATGCCATAGGCGGCGGACAGCGAGTCCCCCATCACCAGCACCGTCCGCACGGGCGCGGCCTTCGCGGCCGGCTCCGCCAGAGCGGGCAGCGACACCGCCAGTGTCAGCACCAGGCAGCCGAGCACACCGCGGGCCCAGGTGCGCTCCCTCATGTATCGTTGACTCATTCGCTGCGACTCCTCCGGCTCGCCGTTACAAGCCTGCTCCACGAGCAGACACTCCCCAGACGAAGACACCAATATGCCCCACGACATCGCGATGCACACCCAAGTCCAGCCCGACCCCAAGCGGTTGGCCCTGCAGGTGTCGGAACTGGGCAAACGGGTGCCGCTGCCGTCCGGAGCGCTCACCATCCTCGAGGGGGTGGGCTTCTCCATCTCCCATGGCGACACCGTGGCCATCGTCGGGGCCTCCGGCTCGGGAAAGAGCACGCTGCTGTCGCTGATGGCCGGGCTGGACACGCCCACGTCCGGGAGCGTGCTGTTGGATGGCGAGCCGCTGTCCGCCCTGGACGAGGACGGACGTGCGCGCGTGCGCGGCGAGAAGGTGGGCTTCGTCTTCCAGAGCTTCCAGCTGCTCCCCTCGCTGACGGCCCTGGAGAACGTGATGCTGCCGCTCGAGCTGCGCGGAGACGCGGACGTGGAGACTCCCGCCCGGGCCATCCTCGGCAAGGTGGGGCTGGGGGAGCGGCTCGGCCACTACCCGCGCCAGCTGTCGGGGGGAGAGCAGCAGCGCGTGGCCCTGGCGCGCGCCTTCGTCACCCGGCCGGCGGTGCTCTTCGCCGACGAGCCCACCGGCAACCTCGACACGAACACCGGCCAGGCCATCGTCGAGCTGCTGTTCTCACTCAACGCGGAGGCGGGGACCACCCTGGTGCTCGTCACCCATGACGAGCGGCTCGCGGCGCGCTGCGGGCGGCGGCTGCGGCTCGACGGCGGCCGCCAGGTGGCCGAGGAGAGGCAATCATGAGGCTGCTCAAGATGGCGTGGCGCCAGCTGCGCCGTGACTTCGCCTCCGGCGACCTGCGCATCCTCTTCTCCGCGCTGGTGCTCGCGGTGTTGGCGGTGACGGCCATTGGCTTCGTGACCGACCGGGCCGAGCGCGCGCTCGCCCTGGAGGCCAACCGGCTGCTCGGGGGTGATGCGGTGGTGATCGGCGACACCCCACTGGACGGGGTGGTGCGCGAGGCGGCGGGGGCCCCCGGGCTGCGAAGCACCGAGACGCAGGAGCTGTCCAGCATGGTCCGGGTCGGCGACGCGGACGATGAGCGGCTCAAGTTCGGAGATGTCCGCGCGCTCGGCGAGGGCTTTCCCCTGCGGGGCCGCTTCCGCATCGTGGAGACGGTGGACGGCCCGGAGCATGACGCCGACGGCGTCCCCGAGCGGGGCAGCGTGTGGATGAGCCGCGCGGGCGCGGACGCGCTGGACGCCCGGCTGGGGGACATGATTGGCATTGGCGAGTCGCGGCTGCGGCTCACCGCGCTGGTGGTGCAGGAGCCGGACGCGGCGCTCGACTACTTCAACATCGCGCCCCGGGTGTTCCTCAACCTCGCGGACCTGCCCGCGACGGGGCTGGTGCAGGAGGGGAGCCGGCTGCGCTACCGCCTGGTGGTCGCCGGAGAGCCGGGGGCGGTGGAGCGCTTCGTGCGCACCGCGCGCCAGGGGCTCGCGCGCGGCCAGCGCCTGGAGACGGTGCAGGACGCGCGTCCGGAGATGCGCTCCGCGCTCGACCGGGCCGACCGCTTCCTGAGCCTGGCGTCGCTGGTGTCGGTGGTGCTGGCGGCGGTGGCCGTGGCCATGGCCGCGCGCCGGCACAGCGAGCGGCACCTGTCGAGCACCGCGGTGATGCGGTGTCTGGGCGCGAGCCAGCGCACGCTGGTGGGCACCCACGGTGGCGAGCTGCTCCTCGTCGGGCTCATCGCGAGCACCCTCGGCGTCCTGCTCGCCTTCGTCATCCAGTGGCAGGTGGGCAACTGGCTCTCCGCGGCGCTGAAGCTGTCCATCCCGGCGGCGGGCTGGGTGCCCGCGGTGCAGGGGTATGGGGTGGGCCTGGTGGTGCTGCTGACCTTCGGAGCACCTCCCATCCTCGCGCTGCGCCGGGTGCCCGCGCTGCGCGTGTTGCGCAGGGACCTCGACCGTACCGAGCCGAGCTCCTGGCTGGTGGGGTTCTTGGGCGTGCTGGGGCTGGCGGCGCTGCTGTGGTGGAAGGCCGGCTCGGCGGGGCTGGCGTCCGCGATGCTCCTCGGCATCATCGCCACGCTGGGAGTGCTGGCCGCACTGGCGTGGGGGCTCATCGCCGTCGTGCGGCGGCTGCGCTCGCGGCTGCGCGGGAGCCTGCGTTACGGACTGGCCAACGTGAGCCGGCGGGCGGCCACCAGCGTCGCCCAGGTGACGGCGCTCGGCCTGGGGCTGATGGCGCTGCTGCTGCTCACCTTCGTGCGCACCGACCTGCTCGACCGCTGGCAGGTGGCACTGGCCCAGGAGGCGCCCAACCGCTTCATCCTCAACGTGCAGGAGGACCAGATGGAGCCGGTGCGTGCCTTCATGGCCGAGCAGGGGTTGTCCGCGCCAGACCTCTTCCCCATGGTGCGCGGCCGCCTGGTGGCGCACAACGGCGAGCCGGTGAAGGCGGCGCCGCCCGACACGGGTGACGCCGGCTCCGAGGAGGAGCGTCGCAGGCAGCGGCGCACGGATCGCGAGTACAACCTCTCCACCGCCGACACGCTTCGCGAGGACAACCGCATCACCGCCGGCACGTTCTGGGGCCCTGAGCGCCCGGAGAAGCCGGAGCTCTCGGTGGAGGAGGGCTTCGCCCAATCGATGGGCTGGAAGCTCGGAGACCGGGTGGCCTTCGACATCGCGGGCCAGCGGCTCGAGGCCACCGTCACCAGCCTGCGCGAGGTGGAGTGGGAGAGCTTCCGGCCGAACTTCATCGTGCTGGTGTCGCCGGGCGCACTCGCGGGCTATGCGGCCAGCTACATCACCGCGGTGCATGTGCCCGCCGAGCGCACGCGCTTCACCGCGGAGCTGGTGGCGCGCCATCCCAACCTCTCGGTGGTGGATATCGACGCGCTGCTGAAGCAGGTGCGCGACACCGCGGACCAGGTCTCCACCGTGGTGGAGGTGGTGTTCTACTTCTCGCTGCTGGCGGGCTTGCTGGTGTTGATGGCCGCGGTCAGCGCCAGCCAGGACGAGCGGCTGCTGGAGGGAGGAGTGATGCGGGTGCTGGGCGGCAGCCGCCGGCAGCTGCGGCTGGCCCAGGCCTCGGAGTTCGCGGCCATTGGCCTGCTGTCGGGCCTCACCGCGGCGTGCGCGGCCTCGGTCCTGGCCGGGGTCATCGCCACGCAGGTGTTCAACCTGCCGTGGCAGGCGGACTGGCGGCTGGTGGTGGTGGGTGGCGGGCTGGGCGTGCTGGCGGCGGTGAGCGCGGGGATGTTCGCCACCCGGCGAGTGCTGGACGCGCCCCCCTCGGTGACGCTGCGGGAGTTGCAGGGCTGAGTTCCCCCAAGTGGGGGCAGAGCCGAAGCCACCAGAGGCGAACCTGACGCCTTTAGCAGGGGCGACTTTCCTGGGCCGGGCTGCTGCGCCAGCACCCGGGGGCTGGCAATACCCTCTTATCGCATGTGGCGAACGCGACAGGCGGATGAAAGCCAGACCGCCAGCATGGCGAGCGCTACGAGCGTGACGACAGTGCCAGATGTGAGAAGGCGCAGACCTCCGGCCTGGATCTCATTCGCCCAGAAGGAAGCGGCGGCGGGGGCGTCATCCACCTCGTACTGTCCCAGGTCTACATCTACCGGAGCGCCATTCTGGTACGTCACGTATCCATGACCACGGCAGTGCCGGTAATACACATCGCCAGAGCCATTTTGATCCACATCAATGGCCATCAAGTAGGGCGGGTCGCAAAGAGTGTCCGTGCTACCGCTGATCGAGACGGCCACACCACCATCTGGGCGAGTCAGGTCGAACACGACAGACTCTGGCTCGACGCGCCGCAGTACCTGAAAGGTGACCCCCGACAGCGCCACGGTGTCCGGGTTCAGGCTGGCACGCGCGGTCCAGCCCGCGATGAGGAGCACCCCACCGGCCAGGAGCAGCACCGCCACAATCCCCACCGTGACGTACTTGGGAGGGGGGCTCACTTCAGTTGCCCTGAGAGCATGAGCATGAATTTGTCTACGAGGCTGTCGAGCTTGTCCGTTGGAGCCGCCGACGACTCATTCTTTTTGTGAAGCGTGTCGAACTCATCCGTGAGATTTTTCCAGATGCCATCGGGGAACCATCCGCTGCTCGACCAATAGCCCCGGTGCGCGTAGGCCTGTTTGGCGAACCACGGCTGAGCGAAGGCGAGGGTACGCTCCCGGATGAAGCTGCGCAGGGCGGCGTTTCCCCGCTTGCCGGAGACCTGCTCCACATAATCCTGGAACGTCTTGCCCCTCACGGATTCGTCCACGAGGTACATGCTCCGGAGGATGTTCGACACCTTGTCACCGCCCGACGGCCTTCGCGCCGCCGGTACGCTGTTGTGAACCTCGACGGCGATATAGCCGTGGATGTCACCGAGGAGTTGCGCGTCGGCGGCCTTGGCCGCCAAGGCCGCAGGCAAGGTTGCGGTCGAATGTCCCTGGACGTACCTGCTCAGCAGGTATTCGGCATAAGCCTGCCCCAGGTCTCCGGCCCAGGTGGTGAAATCGCGAGCGTCCCCTCCACTCGCGGCCTTGAGCGTCTCGTACTTGCGATGGGCCTGGACACCGTCGTGCCCCTTCTCCCTGAGGAAAGCCAAGGGGTAGGCGGGCGGAAAGCCATTCAACCGTCCATCGATGCCGGCCATGACGTGGCCGATGTCTACCTGACCCATACTGGTGCTGATCTGCTTTCCGCCAGCACGCGGCGCCAGGTCCTTCATGTCGAACTTCTGCGCGATCGGGTTGGGCCTGGTCTCGATGTCCACCGCCTTGCCCGCTGCGTCATATACCCCCCTGCCCGCCACCAGCAGTTCCCAGTTCTGGTCGGAAAACCACAGCTGGCGGATTTCCGTCGCGATCTCCGGCGGAAGGGCTTTGGGATACTCGCGCTCGACCTCCTCGACGAAGTGGACGAAGTCGCTGCTCGTGCGGATGTGCCAGATGGCCGGTGGAACGTCGGCGGGCGGAGTCAGGTTGGCCGGCGGAGCTTTCAGGTGCTGGGGAGCGCTCTCCGAGACGTATTCGACCAACTCCTGTGACACGTAGCCCGCGAATTTCCTCCCGCGGAACAGCGTCTCGACGCGCAGCCATCCTCCTTGATGGCCGACGACCGTCACCCGGGTGTCTCGGGGAAGGTCGGCCAGGATGCCTTGATAGGGTGCCCGGGAATTCCGGCGGGGTTCGCGGCGCAGCGCCACGCTCCAGGGCAGGATCTTGCCAATCCAGGTTCGCTGGGTCTGGCCCGCCTGTCGTTTGCCGACGGTGGATCTGGCTTGTGGCGATGAGGATTCGTCAGCGCCGAGCGGAAGATGGAGCACCTGTCCAACCCAGACCCGCGTTGAATTCTGAACGCCGTTGAGTTCCTTCAGCGCCGCCACCGTGACACCGTGTTTGTCGGCAATCGTCTCCAGGGTGTCATCCGCGCAAACGCGGTAACTCTGTCCTCGTCCATTCCGCGAAAGAAATCCGTGCTGATTGTTTTCTGACATGGACCTCTCCTGGGCGAGTGTCGATGCTACCGAAGCCACGCACAGTGCTCAAGGCAAGCACTCTGCCGCACGTTCCTGTCTACCTGTGGTGTTGCCGGTGCCAGTGCTGTTCCTGGGTTGCTGCTGGGAGTGACGCGGCTGGAGATCGGCCCAGGCGCCATGCCGCACCCGAGCAGGGAGCGCGACCTTCGAGCATGTAGCGGAGGGCGTCCGAGCGCGGTGGGGCATCATGGTCCCGTCCCGCGTGATGAGTGTCGTTTCGGACCAGACAGGCCCGAAGCTGTCTGGGCCGGAGAAGCCGCCGCTCGGGCTGTCATCGCTGAAGCTCCCATGGAAGATCCGCTCGCCCGAGATTCCAGAGTACCTGGGGTGGCTCAACTACTGGTCGACGGCCGCCGCGCAGGCCATCGGCTTTCCGGATCCCTCGCGCGATGCCGAGCTGCGGGCGCGGGCCCGGCGGACGGCAACCGGTGGGTGGGTGGTGAGGCTCACCGAGGCCCCGCTCGACCTGGACAACCCCGTGCACCTGGACGCGCTCAAGCGGGCCTATGAGCGATTCCCGAACATCGGCGGGCGCGCAACGCCGTGAGGTGGTTTCGGGGTTGAAGGCACGCCCCCACTCTTCAGGGCCCACCCACCACCTGGCATCGGAGTTCGCGGCCATTGGCCTGCTGTCGGGCCTCACCGCGGCGTGCGCGGCCTCGGTCCTGGCCGGGGTCATCGCCACGCAGGTGTTCAACCTGCCGTGGCAGGCGGACTGGCGGCTGGTGGTGGGTGGCGGGCTGGGCGTGCTGGCGGCGGTGAGCGCGGGCATGTTCGCCACCCGGCGAGTGCTGGACGCGCCGCCCTCGGTGACTCTGCGGGAGTTGCAGGGCTGAAGTGAGGGCTCAGCGAACCTCCAGATCCTTGAAGACGACCCCGTCCAGTTCCAGGCGGCGCACCGCGTCCACCAGACGCTCGTTGGCGATGATGAGCGTCGAGGCGTCGGCCAGCCGGAAGATGTCCACGTGCTGCGGCAGTGAAGCGGCGTCGAGCCAATATGGGTCCGGAACGCCGTGGCCCATGGCGACACCACAGGTGGGGCACGGAGGATTCGGAGGCGGCAGACAGTCTTCGCCGGGCCTCTTCGGGGCCCTGGGCTCAGGGCCAACGCCAGACGGGGCTCACCGGCAGTTCACGCGCCAGCACGGCGGCGCCGGGCTTGGAGCCCTCCACTTTGGCCACCCGCCCGTCCGTTTCTCCCAGCACGATGCACACGGGGTACTTCCGCCCATCGGGCAGCACGGCCAGCGTGTAGCGGCCCAGGACGGCCGGGACCTTCTCATCCCCCTCCAGCTCGTAGATACCAGGCCCCGACCAGAGGCGTCCGTGGAGCAGCGTCCCCACGGGCAGGTTGCCGTCTCCCTTCTGTGATACGTCCGATGACGGGTCCATCCTGGTAGACACCTGCCTCGCTGGCGTCGCCGGGCTGGTTGATGTCCACGACGGCATAAAGAGGGCTGGGCGTCCGAAGCTTCAACTCCCGGGTCATGGCCTCGGCCGCTTCCCTGGGGCAGTCCTCTGGCTCCGGGGGCTTCACCTGGGCACCAGGACAGCCGATGCCGACAACGGCGCACAGCCAGGCGACGCGGAAACTCGAGGAGGTGGAGGGGGAAGAGGTGGACACGGGTGGGCTTCCTTTCTCGGAACGGCCAGACCCGGGCGGCAGCGCCTCGGGTAGGGGCGCGAGTGTGGAGCGCGCCAGCCACAAGGCAAGGCCGACTACGATCAGGCCCGCGAGCAGGACCAGGGGCCACCTTGCGCGCCTGGAGCGACCAGCAGCCGCAGGCTCTCTCTGTGACTTCGATACCGGACCCACTTCCTGCTCGGGCGGTGGAGCCTCCGTTGGAACCTCGCGCGCCGTTTCAGGCGACCGGGCCGGCGAAGCTGCCTCTTCCTTGGGCGTTGGCTCCACCGGGCCCTGCTCAGCCTCGAAGACCGGTACCTTCCCACCACCGGCCCATCGGTGGCGACCCGCTTCGCACGCCGCGTGGGCAGCCCCAGGCGCTCCAGCATGTCTCCAAGACGGGAGGGGACTCCGGGGGACAGGCCCGTGGACTCGAAGTGACCGGATTCAATGGCCCCGTCACAGAGCTGAAGAGTGGAGGCTGCGGGAATCGAACCCGCGGACTCGGCTCCGGTGATTCCTGGCCTTGTCGCCCACCATGCGTGTGGCACTGGCCAAGGCAGCCTTGAGGGAAAGAGGCCCTGTCTTCACGCTTACGTCAATGGCACGCCCGCCCATGGGGTGGGCGACAGTCAGGAGGGGGGCAGCGCCGGAGGCTCCTCGATGTTGCCTACACAGCCACGTTTTCAGGATCAGTCGCGAAGAGCGCATGAAAGAGCGTGGTAGCAGGCGGCTCCAGTAGATCCACGATGAGCGGGATTCGAGTCTCGGCGATCTCGCGAGGAAGGGCCTCAGCCCCGAACATCGCCTCGATCTTCCTGCCAACAACTTCTGCGAGCGCCTGCATCTCGGGCGGAAGCGGATCGAAAAAGACCTTGGCGGCGATCACGTCTTTACCTTTGTAGTCGTACTGCAGGCCATATACCGTATAGACAGGCGCCAGGATGCTGAGGCAGCCGACAACCCCCCAGCGGCGCTCCCGCGGCCCATTTTCATGACCCGCCTCCACGGGCTGCCGATCCGTAAACACGGTACAGCGGAAACAGGAAGTAGAGGTGGCCGTGGCATGTCCGATCTGGAATTGCGGAAGCGCCTCCCTGAGCTCTCGCATAAGCACGCGCCATTGCTCCAGCTTCTTGAGTTCTTGTTTCCACAAAGCCTGGAACCTCTTTAGCTCGGGGCTCCTCTCCAGCTTGCCATCAAATTCATGGTCCGAACGCCAGTATTTCCGAACGACAGAAAGCAAATCTTCCGATGAAATTGGCATGGGCTTAGAAATCAACTCGGATGGGCTTTGTTTCCTCTTCACACCAGGCTGTCACTCTCGAGCCAAGCACGGCGCGATTCAAAACGATGTTGAAGGTGCCCGTGAATTGCTTACAGACGAGGCCAGGAAGTGGAGATACGGGGGAGGCGATCACCTCCCTCAAAGCCTCGTTGGCACAATCGGCGGCGATTCGCTGAGCAAGCGGCTCGGACATCCATCCAAACTTTTCGGTCGCGATGGGCATTCCCACGCCGAACTTGCAGAAATAAGGCTCCAAGGTCGATTTATTTACTACGGTTGCATGGATACACGCGGCACGCCAGCCATCTGCTCCTGCTTCGGTTTTTTCGACGATGGTGGTGAATTGGAAGTGGCTGGGTTGGTACTGATTGATGCTGCATCCCGAAAGAACTGGCAGAAACACCCTCAGCAACCGCAGGAGCTCGGACATCCGCGCGAGTCGCCTTGAAATGCCCACGGTATCACCTTGGATCAACAGGGTCAGCCAAACGCCCGGCACATCATCCCGACCATCACCCCGGGCGACATCTCACGCAACGGCGGGGCAAGCCCCCGAGAACCTCTCCGTAACTGCTCGCCGGGCCCTGTCGTGACGAGAGGGGCCGCGACGTGAGACCTCCGGGCCACAAACCTGGAGGTGCACGTGGAGAAATAGGAGATGGGGCTGATGAAGCGGTAGTGGCTGAAGGGGAGGGAGTGGCGGTGGGCGTCCTCGGCGTGGACGGGAAGGTCCGCGAGCGCGTGGAGGAAGACGCTGGCGAAGAATGCCGTCACTGCGGCCGAGCCGAGCACCAGGCCTCCAAGCGCACCCGCGAGGGAGAGAGGCAGCGAGTGGGCGCCGTGGATGAGGTTGAGCCAGAAGGGGCGCTGGTAGCGCTCGCGCCAGCTGCGCTCCTCGGGCAGGCCCTGGAGGTAGCGCTCGCGCAGGTAGAGGATGACGATGGGCACGTCCGGGGCGATGGCGCCAGCGAGGATGGGCAGCGCCGGGAGCGAAGGCACTCCGCCGCCAAGGAGCCACAGGATGAGGACGACGTGCCCTGGGATCTGCACGGGACCACTCTACACATCAGGCGTGTGGGTCATCCGAAGAGGGAGTGCTCGGCGAGGAGCACTGCAAGCCCGAGAACAAAGCTGAGCAGTGTAACGGGCTGGAGCACCTGGGACTGCCCATGCGGCCTACGAAGCTGGCCCCGGCGCAGGGCCCGCCCCGACTGGCGTGGTGTTGAGCCTGGCCAAGCCTCGACCCACAACTCCCTGCCGCACCTGCAGTGACTTCATCCAGGAGCAAACGGTCAAGGACGAGATTGAAGACCTCAAGGAAGAGCGCAGCATCGCGGAGGCCTGTGGATATGGATTCAGGTGGAGAGAGCGCTCCCCGGGCTTCATCTGGCGTGGAGGATCTCCGCGGAGATGCTCGAGCATGTAGCGGAGGGCGTCCGAGCGCGGTGGGGCATCGCACCTGGACGCGCTCAAGCGGGCCTGCGAGCGTTTCCCGGAGATCGGCGGGCGCGCAGCCCCTTGGTGAGGTCAGCCCCGGTCAGGTGTCCGGTCCGGACAGGTGTCAAAGAAAATGAAACCCGCCAGGACATGGAATCAGGAAAAACATGGAAAAATAGTCCTCGACAGATTATCCATTCGAGCCCCCAGGGCTCGGCCGGGCCCATGGACAGACGCGTGACGCTCGGGAGGCACCAGTGGCTTTGAATTTCAAGAAAATGAGAAGCCGTGGGTGGCTGGGGATGGGCGCCGGAGGGCTGTTACTGGGAGCCCTCGCCTGTACACCCGAAGGAGAGCTGACTTCGGCTCCTGATGTGGACCCGGCCCTGGACGTGCGGGAGAGCCAGCTTCCACTGCGGCTCCATGCGCAAGGAATCACGGCGGGCAGCTACACGCAGGTCTACGTCGCGACGAATGCGAACGACGGAAACCAGGCCACCTATTGGGAGGGGGCCGCCAACGCCTATCCCAATTGGATCCGGGTGGATCTGCGCGGCGTGAACAGCGTCAATCAGGTGGTCCTCGAGCTGCCGACGACCTGGGGCGCGCGGACGCAGACGCTGTCCGTGCTCAAGAGCACCGACGGCGTCACCTATACGCAGGTGCTGGCCCCCGCCACCTACACGTTCAGCCCGAGTGCCAACACCGTCACCCTGAACTTCACGGCGACCAGCGCCCGGTACGTGAGGCTGAACTTCACGGCCAACTCGGGCGCCACGGGCGGCCAGGTCTCCGAGTTCGAGGTGTATGGCCCTGGTTCCACCCCCCCCCGCTCCGCGCTCACCCAGCTGGCGGCGTCGAGCCATGACAGCCAGTCTGGCATGCAGTTGGAGGCGTCCAGTGAGGGCGGTCAGAACGTCGCCTTCATCGACGATGGGGACTACCTCGCGTTCAACACCCTGGACTTCGGCGGCGGCGCGACGAGCTTCGAGGCCGGGGTCGCCAGCGCCGGGGCCGGAGGCAACATCGAGGTGCGGCTCGACAGCCTGACGGGAACGCTCGCGGGGACGTGTCCGGTCCCGAATACGGGCGGCTGGCAGACCTGGATCACCCGGACCTGCACCGTCAACGCCGTGAGCGGCGTGCACACCCTGTACCTGAAGTTCACCGGAACCGGGACAGGGGGACTCTTCAACCTGAACGGGTTCAAGTTCTCGGCGGCGACGGCCAGCGGCGGAGACGCCGTTGGCAAGCTGTTCGCCGGGTACCAGGGCTGGTTCAACGCGGCCGGGGATGGGTCTCCGAACAACGGCTGGGTGCACTGGTCGAAGAACAGCAGCGCGCCGACCGCCAACTCCAACGTCAACTTCGAGCTCTACCCGGACCTGCGCGAGTACACGCCGAGAACAGCTCGATGCTTCCCACCCATCACTACTTCCTGAGCCTGGACGCGGATGGGGTTGCCGTGTCCTCGGACTTCTATCTACGGCTGGTAGGCGACATCAACCGGTTGTTCAAGGGACAGATTCCACTGACCGCCAGCCATCCCACGAGTCACCAGTAAGCCAGAGGAGATGTTCCATGAAGAAGACTGCATTGTCGTTACTGCTCCTGGGTCTGTTGTCCGCCTCGCAGGCCCTGGCCGACACGGTGGGGAACTGGGCGTCGAATGCGTCCACCGCCACGCCCCTGCGGGATGATTTCTCCCTGACGGTGCTCGATTCCGGAGAGGTCCTGGCCTCGACCGGAGGGTCTCACTGGGAGGTGTACAACCCGTATTCGAACACGTGGCGCACCCAGTGGCTCAACAGTCCGCTGGGGGCGGGCGGTTACAGCGCGACGCTGCTGCCCTCGGGCAAGGTGCTGTTCGCTGGTGGGGTCAACGCCAACCCGGACGAGTACTACGAGGACTGGGACTACCGGTCGTATCTGTACGACCCGGCGACGGGCGCGTTTACCCGCACCGGGAACCTGAATGATCGCCGAGGCCACCATCTCACCGTGCTCCTCGATTCGGGCAAGGTGCTGGCGCTCGGGGGTTATTCCTATTACGGCATTCCGTACATCACGAACAGCACGGAGCTGTACGACCCGGAGACGGGTACCTGGAGCTCCAGGCGCGATGACCCGCAGTTCCGCCAGGATCACACGGCCACGCTGCTCTACTCGGGCAAGGTGCTGGTGGTGGGCGGCTACTTCTACTACGGCGAGGGTGCGCCCCTGACCACCGCGTCGCTCTATGATCCGGCCACGGACACCTGGACGGCCACCGCCAGCCTGCCGCAGGGGCGCCGCAATCACCTCGCGGTCCGGCTCTACTCGGGCCAGGTGATGGTGCTGGGGGGCTCGACCGGCGGTAACACCGTGGATGTGTACGACCCCTACAGCGAGCAGTGGTCCGCGGGTCCCGCCCTGCCCATTCCCGGCCCGTACACCACCGCGACGCTGCTCTATTCGGGTGAGGTGCTGATCACCAGCGAGCAGGGCCAGTCGGTGCTGTACTCGCCCGAGTCCAATTCGTGGCTGGCCACGCCCGGCATGAGCGGTCCCCGCCGCCATGGGCCCAAGGCCGTCCGGCTCCACACGGGCCAGGTGCTCTTCCTCGGAGGCACCCGGCCGGGCATCCCCTACGACACGTTCACCGCCGACGTCGAGCGCTTCACCCACTGAGTCCCGGGTTGCCAGCTAGCGCTCGCCGCTCTGGCCCTTGTTGGCGGCGGCGCTTCGTCTTTCGCGGCAACGCGGCCATGGCCGTCGCGGGTGGAGGATGTCATTCGCTGGCACGCGCCTGGGCGGCCTCGCCCGGCCGCCAACAGAGCATGTCAGGGGCCTGCGCTACACGGTGCGCCTCCCCATCGGAGGAATCACACCATGAATCGTGCCGTGCTTGCCCTCGCCGTGCTGCTCCCCACCCTGGTCCTCGCCGCCGAGCCGGCCGCCACCGCGAAGGCGGCGCCCAAGGACTCGAAGTTCCTCGTCGACTACCTCACCCAGACCCAGAAGGACTTCCTCAAGTCCATCGATGGGCTCTCGGAGGCACAGTGGAAGTTCAAGCCCGCGCCGGATCGCTGGTCGGTCGCGGAGGTGGCCGAGCACATCGCCCTGTCCGAGGAGATGTTCGCCGAGAACATCACGGGCAAGGTCCTCAAGACGCCCGCCGCGACGGCCGAGCAGAAGGCCAAGACCCAGGGGCTCGAGGAGAAGATCCTCCAGGGCATTCCGGATCGGACCAACAAGCACAAGGCGCCCGAGAAGCTCCAGCCCGCGAGCAAGTTCGCCTCGGCCAAGGAGGCCGCCAAGGCCTTCAACACCAAGCGCGAGGCGATCATTACCCTGGTCAAGGGGACGCCGGAGAGCGAGCTGCGCAGCCACGTCAGCGGTCCGTCGCCCATGGGTGAGCTGGACGCCTACCAGTGGATGCTCTTCACGGCCGCGCACTCCAAGCGGCACATCGCGCAGATCGAAGAGGTGAAGGCCGACCCGAACTTCCCGAAGAAGTAGGCCTCGGGCATGAAGCGGGCCCCCGCCGCTGAATTCGAGTTCCGCGGCGGTGTTGGGCTCCACCACTGAGAGGCTGTTGAACAGGCGGCAAGCTCAGTCGCGGTCGGGCGCACCGAGCGGGAAGAACGACCGATAGGGCCGTGCATCGTCCACGGCTCGGACCATGGAGGGCCGCGCGAGCAGCCGCCGCCGATAGGCACGCACGTGGGTGAAGGCCTCGGCGATCGGATGGACCCAATCGGCGTAGAACAGGGCGGGCGCGGCGGAGCAGTCGGCGAGGCTGAACCCGCTCCCCACCGCCCACTCACGCCCGGCCAGCTCACCGTCGAGCCAGCGATAGGCGCGTTCCAGCTGGGACCTGGCTTCGGCGACACCGTACGGGTCGCGGTCCCCGGCCGGGCGGAGGCTGTTGGCCACGATGGCCTGCATCGGCGTCGAGATGTAGTTGTCGAAGAACCGGTCCATCATCCGCACCGGGAGCGCCGCCCGCGGATCCTCGGGGAGCAGCCGTACCGGTCCGGGATGATTCAGCCCGAGGTACTCGATGATGACGGTGGTCTCCATCACCGGCCGACCCTCGTCCACGAGCACGGGCATGCGCTTGAGCGGCCACAGCGCCTCCCACTCGGCGAGCACCTGGGCGTCGCGGTGATCGATCAGCCGCAAGGAAAAGGGCGTGCCGTTCTCGTAGAGAGCGATCAGCACCTTCTGGCAGTACGACGAAAAGGGATGGGCATAGAGGGTCAGTGCCATGTTCGTCTCTCCCGGCAAAACCGATTGCACCGTGCAATCGGTTGTCTCGTAGCCAAACTGGTCCTATTTTGCAAGCAGCCCGTGACGAGAGGAGATGAAGTCGATGCAGGAGGAGCACCGGTCAGGTTGCCCGATCAACCTGACGCTCGAGATGCTGGGGGATCGCTGGAGCCTGATCGTCATTCGTGACATCATGTTCGGCAACCGTCGCCACTATCGCGAGCTGCTCACGCTCTCGGAGGAGCGGATCGCCTCCAACATCCTGGCCGACCGGTTGAAGCGGCTGGTGGAGGTGGGGCTGCTCACCCGGCGCGACGATCCGAGCCATAAACAAAAGGCGATCTACAGCCTCACCGAGCCCTCCATCCAGCTCGTGCCTTTGCTGGCACAGATGGGCGCCTGGGGCCGCCGTCACACCCCCGTCTCCGAGGAGCTGTCGATCCGCGCGCAACTCCTGGAAGAAGGCGGCCCGCCTCTCTGGGAGGACTTCATGGCCGAGCTGCGCGCGCTCCACCTCGGCGCGCCCACCACCGGTCCATCGGTGCTCGCCGGGCTCCAGGCGGCCTATGAGAAGGTGGTGGCGCGCAAGAGGACGAAATGAGCCACGCCCTGGGGTGACGGCAGCACCTCGGTCCAGCAGCGCCTCGCGCAACCCACGCCAGTTACGGCAAACGTAGGGTACGACCGAGCTTGCTCGCGAGCCACGCCATCGGAATATAGGCCACCAGGAGATCGAGCGCGATGAACCAAGTGGGCGCGGGAATCATGAACGACGCCGCGATGCCGCCGGCCAGGTTCAGCACACCGATG
The DNA here is from genome assembly GCF_024623785.1 of Archangium lipolyticum. Lineage (NCBI taxonomy): Bacteria > Pseudomonadati > Myxococcota > Myxococcia > Myxococcales > Archangiaceae > Archangium > Archangium lipolyticum. Next base: position 70,896 of record NZ_JANKBZ010000036.1, on the reverse strand, counting down.
ATGTAGGCGAACACCGAGCGATGACTCGCGGCGATGAGATGCGCCGTCAGTGCGCCAACGAGCGTGCCGAGCGCGTGCGCGAGAAACGGAAAGACGAAGTGCTTCGGCTGCATCAAGTGCGCCGACGACTTCAGGCTATTCATGTCGTTCATGTCCACGCCGGGCGGCAGCGCGAATACATGCGGGCCCGCGGTGACGAGCGACATGTTGACGATGCTCCCGAGCACGAAACCGGCAATGACGGCCAGGACATTACGCAGGATGAGCTTCATAGGGGTGGGGTATACGACCTCTGTGTTCAACCGTCTTCCGGATTGGCCTGAGCTTGAGCGGAGAGAACACCCACGGATGAACACGAATGGACACAGTTTGTGAGGCTCGGCCACTCGGCACCCCTCTCCACCAGCCCTTCTTTCACTCCGTGGGCCTCTATACTTCGACGTGTCAGTGCGCCCGCTGCGTGTCAGCTGACGTGTCAGTGGGCGTGTCGACCTGGTTCTCAGGGGCGCAAATGCCTGAAGTCCGGGGGCCGTCACGTTGGCATCTGTCCTGCACCGAGCACGCAGGACGTGCCAGGCACGCCTCCGAGATGGCAGTCCAGCGCTCGGCTCACTCACACCCTGGAGAATCAATACATGAAAACGAATCCTCTCTCTCTTCTGGCGGTGGTGGCGCTCACGGTCGTGGTGCCCTGGCCTGCCCTGGCCGATCCATACTGGGGGGAATTCAAGAAGGACAATTGCACCGCGATCGGCAAGAGGCAGTACTCCGCCATTATCTGGAACGTCATCGGCCCCTGGGAAACGGCATGCGTCAATACGCCCGCGACCATCAACGGCAAGCGCGCTTACGCACTCCGATGCAAGAAGACAACCAACATGTGGGGTGAGTTCGAGGTGGCGGATTCTTCGTGCACTCCGCGATGGGGGGAGTTCAGCAAGGGCTCGTGCAAGGGGGCAGGGCTGCGTGAGTACTCCGCCATCCTCTGGGACATCAAGGATCGCAGCTGGGAGGATGCGTGCGCCGAGATGCCCGCCACCATCAATGGCCGGTCCTTTGCCCGCCCCGCCCGGTGCTTCAAGAAGCAGGTCAACGGCATCCCCCTCAACATGTGGGGCTATTTCGATGTCCCGGACACCTCATGCAAGTGAAGAAGACATTCGCCCAGGATGGGGCTGCATATCGTGGGGCTCCGTCAGGGCGACGGACGCAATTCTCCAAGGTCGGTGAAAAAATCCAGGTCGGCATGACCGGGACTCCTGGTGAAGAACACTCGGAGTCGAATTCACGAGGAGTGTGTGTGCGTCTCTTCTAGGGTGTTCGGCCATCCCGAGAGGAGACACCCACGTCGACGCTTCCGTCCGCGTGGACCGCACACATGAACTACAAGAATCTTGGATTGGCGGTCGTCGTGGCGCTCGGCATGAGCGCGTGCGGCGAGGATGCGAAGCCGAACCCCCAGCCCCCCCCCGTGGAGCCGACGCGGGAGGATGTGGTGAACGAGCACATGGAGTCGCTGCGAGGCGACCCCGCTGCGCTGGGTGCATTCCTGCTCGCCATGCCCAAGGGCGCGGATCTGCACAGCCACACCTCAGGCGCCATCACCACCGAGAACCTGATCAAGTGGGGCGCCGAGGACGGCGCGTGCGTGAACACGACGACCTTCGTGGCCAGCAACCCGTGCGCGGCCGGAACGACGCCCCTGGCCAACGTCTGGGAGGATCCGGCCTTCTACGACGCCGTACTGGGCGCCTGGTCCATGCAGGACTACACGGGCTCGCTGCTAGAGGCGCACCAGCACTTCTTCGACGCCTTCGGCAAGTACGGCGCGGTACAGCTCGACTCGCGCAATGACGACAGCTACGCGGACATCCTCTCGCGCGCCGGCAAGCACCACCAGGTCTATGTGGAGCTGATGCAGGGGTTTGGGGCGAGCACCGGTGGCAGGCTCGCCGAGGGGCTTTTCACCGCCTCGGACCCCTGGGATGCGGCGACCCTGTTGGCCAGGCGCAAGCAGCTCATCGCGCTGCCCGACTTCCAGGCATCGATCGACCGGCAGGCCGCCAGCATCGCGGCGACCCTGAAGGGCGCCCGGGAGCTGCTCAAGTGCGGCACCGCCGAGGCGGATCCGGGCTGTGACGTGGAGGTGCGGTTGCTCTCCTCGGCCAACCGCACGGCGGAGCGCGCGAACGTCTTCGGCCAGTGGGTGCACGCCTATGAGCTGGCCCAGCGCGTGCCCGAGCTCGTGGGTGTCAACCTCGTGTCCCCCGAGGAGAACGAGAAGTCACTCGCGTACTACGACGACGAGATGTTCGCCCTGGGCACGCTGGATGACTTCAATGACAACACGGTCGGCCGCAAGACGGTCCACATCGCCCTGCACGCCGGCGAGCTCATCCCCGCCGTGCTCAAGGCCGAGGATCAGCAGCACCTGCGCTTCCACATCCGCAACGCCGTGGAGAAGGCCCACGCGGAGCGTATCGGCCACGGCGTGGACGTGCTGGGAGAGACGGCCGGCGATGGCGCCGCGGACCTCCTGCGGGACATGCACGACCTGAGTGTCATGGTGGAGATCTGCCTGACCTCCAACCGCGTCCTGCTCGGCGCCTCGGGTGCGCAGCACCCGCTCGCCTCGTACCTGGAGAACAAGGTGCCGGTGGCTCTGGCGACCGATGACTCGGGCATCCTGCGCGGGGACATCACCCAGGAGTACGTCGCGGCCGCCACCGACCAGGGGCTCGACTACAAGACGCTCAAGCAGATGGCGCGCACCAGCCTGGAGCACGCCTTCGTGGAGGGCGGCAGCCTCTGGGCCAAACGCAATGACTTCACGGCCACGGTGAGCGCCTGTGCCCAGGACAAGCTCGGAGAGGCCGCTTCGTCGGCCAGCTGCAAGACCTACCTCGCCTCCCACAAGCGCGCCGCCCTCCAGTGGAAGATGGAGACGCAGTTCGCCACCTTCGAGAACCAGTTCGTGAAGTAGACCCAGGTGTTCTCGCAGTCCCATCCACCTCGCGCCCCAGAACCCGGCCTTCCATGCGACCCAGGCTCCAGTCTGGAACCAGGCCTTCAATCGCTGCCAGACCGCGAGCAGGATGTTGACCGGTGATATCGGCTGCCTCCACACTGGGCACGCCTCACTCCCCCCTAATACCGAGGTCCGAATGCGTTCAGGATGGGTCGTACGTCGCTGGGTTGTCGCGAGCGCGATGTCGCTGCTGGTGGGTTGCGGTCCGGAGTTGCTCGAGGAGAAGCACACGCAGGAGCCGGTCACGTCCGGCGAGCAGGAGATGGTCGGCGGCACCAGCAAGACGCTCAGCGGCAGCTGTTCTGGGAGCGAGGAGCTGTGCAACGGGGTGTGTACCGACACCCTGAGTGACCTCAACAACTGTGGCTGGTGCGGTATGCGGTGCCCGGGCAACGTGTGCTGGTATGGCACCTGCTACCAGTGTGATTCCAATTACACGAATTGCGTCGCCATCTGACCGACTTCCGCTGACCAGGGCCTCCTGGCGGACGTACCCCGTCAGGAGGTCCATGCTGGACGCGCCGTTCTTCCGGGTGGAATCGCCCACGGCCTGGTACCTGAACGAGCGGCGATGCCCTTCCATGTCCGCCCGCTCCCACCGGGGGAACGCCTCTTTCCGAGCGTTGTTATGTCCGTCCGATGGGGCCGTCTTCCCCATCTGATGGGGAGCCATTATCTCCACTCTCGGGGGAGGAATAGCGCCGTGAATCTCGAGACGCATCGGCCAACGTCCCCGCCTGCCTCGCTGGCCGATGTGCTGGAGGCCCGGCGTGACGACATCATCCACCACTGGGTGGAACGGCTGAGCGAGGAGCTGGCCCCTGCGCCCCGCCCCCAGGGCGTGCTGGAGGACCACATCGGCGACTACCTCCAGGAACTGACCACGGTGCTTCACCGGGCCGGGCAGGCAGGAGCCGCCGCGGTACCGGAGCGCAGCGCCGAGGCCCGGGAGCACGGCAGCCAGCGCCTGCGCATCGGCTTCGACCTGCCGGTGCTGGTGCGGGAGTACGGCCTGCTGCACGAGTGCATCCTCGACTCGGTGGAGGACACGGGCACGCGCGTCACTCCGGCCGAGCACCGGGCGCTCACCTCCTTCATCGTCCAGGGCATCGCCGAGGCGGCGGACGAGCACACCCGCGCGCAGCGGCTCAACGAGGCGCGGCTCCAGGCGCTGTTGGACCATGCCCCCGTCTCCATCTACGCCAAGGACGTCGAGGGACGCCACTTCATCACCAACCGGCACCTGCAGGAGGTGCTGGGGCTCTCGCGCGCGCAGATCCTCGGCCGGAACACCTCCGAAATCCTCCCTGGGCCTGGGCCGAACGTCGACGAGATCCGGGCCCATGACGCCCAGGTCCTGGCCGGCCAGACCTGCATCGCCGAGGAAGTGGTGCGGTTCCCCTCGGGACCGCGCACGTACCTGTCCGTGAAGTTTCCCCTGCCGGGGGACGAGGGCACTCCCGCGGCCATCGGCGGCATCTCCACGGACATCACCGAGCGCAAGGAGGCCGAGGCCGCCCGGGCCCGGTTGCTGCGCGAGTCCGAAGCCCAACGCGAGCGCCTGGGTTCACTCTTCCAGCATGCCCCGGCCATGGCCTTCGTGCTGCAGGGACCCGAGCTCGTCGTCACCCTGGCCAATCCCCTCATCGTCCGGCGCCTGGGCGGCCGGGAGCTGGTGGGCAAGCCCCTGCGCGAGGCCATTCCGGAGCTCGTGGAGCAGGGCTACGGCGAGCTTCTCGACAACGTCTACCGCACGGGCAATCCGGCCATGGGCAACGAGGCCCCGGTGTGGGTGACCCCACCCGAGGGAGGGGAACCCGAGGAGTCCTTCTTCAACTACGTCTACACGCCCACGCATGGACCGGACGGCCAGGTGGACGGCGTCTTCGTGCACGTGGTGGAGGTGACGGAGCTGGTGCGCGAGCGCCTCAAGGCGGAAGAGGCGCTGGTGCTGCTGGACACCCTGCTCAACACCGCCCCGGTGGGGCTGGCCTTCCTCGACCGCGACCTGCGCTTCGTGCGCGTCAACCAGATGACGGCCAACGTCTACGGCCGTCCCATCGAGCAGATGCTGGGCCATGACCTGGACGAGCTCGCGCCCTCCGTGTCCCCCGTGCTCACGCCCATCCGCCGTCAGGTGCTGGAAACGGGGCAGCCGGTCTTCGGCCAGGAGGTGACGGGCTCCGCCCCCGGGACGGGCGGAGAGGTGCGCACCTGGCTCCTCAATCACTCCCCGGTGCGCAACCGGGCCGGCGAGGTCATCCTCGTGGCCACCGCGGCGCTGGACATCACGGAGCGCAAGCGCGCCGAGAGTGCGACCGAGGAGCGCTTCCGCCTGCTGGTGGAGGGCGTGGAGGACTACGCCATCTTCATGCTCGACCCCGAGGGCCGGGTGACGAGCTGGAATCCGGGAGCCGAGCGCATCAAGGGTTGGAAGGCGCCGGAGGTCCTCGGCCACTCCATCTCCCTCTTCTACCTCCCCGGGGACGTGGTGGCCGGGGTTCCCGAGGAGACCCTGCGGCTCGCCGCCACCGAGGGGCAGTACCGCGCGGAGGTGCCCCTCTTGCGCAAGGACGGCAGCCGGTTCTGGGCGGACATCCTGCTCACCGCCCTGCGCGACGAGCGGGGAGGCCAGCGAGGCTTCGCGATGATCACCCGCGACATCTCACCGCGGAGGCAGGCCGAGGAGGTGCTGCGCGCGACGACCCAGCGGCTGGAGGCCATCCTGGAGACGGCGGTGGATGGAATCCTCACCATCGACGAGTGGGGCCGCATCCAGAGCATCAACCCGGCCACCGTGCGCATCTTCGGCCATCCCCCCGAGCAACTGCTCGGCCGCGACATCCGCCACCTGGTGCCCGAGCCCTTCTCGAGCGGCAATCTCCAGCCAGGGGCGTGCAAGGCGCCCGGCGGCACGCGCGAGGTGCGGGGCCGGCGCGAGGATGGGAGCCACTTCCCCCTGGAGCTCTCCGTCAGCGAGACCCGCCTGTCACAGGGACGCTTCTTCACCTGCATCGTGCGCGACATCACCGCGCGCAAGCGCGCCGAGGAGGCGCAGGCCCTGTTCGTCCGGGTGGGCACGCTGCTGTCCCAGTCGCTCGACGTCCACACCACCCTCGAGAGTCTCGCCTCGCTGGTGGTGTCCCATCTGGCCGACTACTGCGTCCTGTTCCTGCTGGGGGAGGACGGGCAGCTGCGCCGGCTGGAGCTCACGGCCCGGGACCCGGAGATGCAAGCGCTCATCCACCGCGCACAGCCAGTCCCGGCCCAGGTCGCGAGCACCAGCCCCGTGGTCCGGGCCCTGGAGGGCGGCGTGCCCCAGGCCGTGCCGAAGGTCACCCCCGAGTGGCTGGATGCCATCGCCAGCAACGCGGAGCACCGGGCCCTCCTGGAGGGGCTTGCCCCGAAATCCGCGCTCATGGTGCCCCTGGTGGCCAGGGGGCGGAAGCTCGGCGTCATCGCCTTCGCCTGGACCCAGTTCCGCCCCACGTGCGCCACGACGGACCAGGAGGTGGCCCTGGGCGTGGCCGATCGCGCGGCCATGGCGCTGGACAACGCGCGGCTCTACCAGGAGGCCCAGGAGGCCATCCGGGTGCGCGAGGACGTGGTGGCCATCGTCAGCCACGACCTGCGCACGCCCCTCAACGCCATCACCCTGTCGGCCACGAGCCTGCTCAAGCGCGGGAACCTGGACGCGCACACCGCCAAGGCCACCCACCGGATCCGCTCGGCGGCGGATCGGGCCGGCCGGATGATCCGGGACCTGCTCGACTTCAACCAGGCACGCATGCGGGGCATCCCCACCCACCGCGGGCCCCTGGACTTCCACGAGCAGGTCCTGCGCGTGGTGAAGGAGGTGCGGCTCGCCCATCCAGACAGGCACATCGCGTTCCACTCCAGCGGAGAGGGCTGGGGCGAGTGGGATGGGGACCGGCTGGCCCAGGTGGTGACGAACCTCGTGGGCAATGCGCTCCAGCACGGCCCGGCGGGCTCGCCCGTGCGGGTATCCACCCGGAGCGAGGATTCGAGCGTCCTGCTCGAGGTGCACAACGAGAACGTGGGTCGCGCCATCCCACCGGAGGTGCTGGCGAAGCTCTTCGAGCCCTACCGGCGGGGACCCGAGGCCGGGGCGGGTCAGGGCAGCCTCGGCCTGGGGCTCTTCATCACCCGGCAGATCGTCCTCGCGCATGGCGGGAGCATCGACGTGCGCTCCACGCCCGAGGAGGGAACCACCTTCACCGTGCGCCTGCCGCGGCACTCCTCCACCAGCCCCTCCTTCACCCCAGGGGCCAACACGTAGCGCGGCCGTCCGCGCGTCCAGCTCAGGGCACGGACTTGGTCAGGGGATTGGCTGCCTTGAACGTGTTGTAGCTGGTCATCAGGTTACGGTAGTCGGGGATGTGCTTCGAGAACAGCGCGCCCAGACCCTCGATGTCACGGCGCCAGTCGCGGTGCAGCTCGCAGGCGACGGCGAACCACGTCATGAGCTGCGCGCCCGCCGCGGACATCCGGTCCCAGGAGGAGTGGCGCACGACCTCGTTGAACGTGCCAGAGGCATCCGTCACGACGAACACCTCGAAGTCCTCGGCGAGGGCCGACAGCGTCGGGAAGGCAACGCAGACCTCGGTCACGACGCCCGCGATGATGAGCTGCTTGCGTCCGGTGGCCTTCACCGCCTTGACGAAGTCCTCGTTGTCCCAGGCGTTGATCTGCCCGGGGCGCGGGATGAAGGGTGCATCCGGGAACTTCTCCTTGAGCTCCGGAATCAGCGGACCGTTGGGACCCTGCTCGAAGCTGGTCGTCAGGATGGTGGGGAGCTTGAAGTAGGCCGCGAGGTCGGCCAGGGCGAGCACGTTGTTCTTGAACTGGTCCGGGTTGAAATCGCGGACCAGCGACAGCAGACCGGCCTGGTGGTCCACCAGCAACACCGCGGCGTTATCCCTCTCGAGACGGCTGTAGGGCTTGCTCATTTCACTCTCTTTTCGTGGTTGTGGGTTCGCCGCCGTGGCGGCGTGTCGTGATGAGTGGATGACTACCTGATGACAGCAGCGGTCGAATCCCCCGCCTGGGGGACCCAGCACTCCCCCTTCGATTCTGCTCGGCCCCACCCAGCCTGGCCCAGTTGAGGACTAGGTCCGCTCGCGGGAGCGGGTCCCGGAAGGCGCGGCGTCCGTCTCATCGATGGCGCTGATGGGCTGCAGGTCTCCGCGCGAGACATGATCGAGCGCCTCGGCGATGGCGTCGATCTCATCGTGGAGCTGATGCACCGAGCGGAGCGCCTCCGCGTCCAGCGCCCCCGCGGCTTCGGGTCCGGCGGTGCGCAGCCGCATCAACTGCGCGCCCATTCCGTCGAGCGTCCACATCAGCCGGGTCAGCTCCGCGTCGAGGCGCTCGGCGTTCTGGAGCATCAGTCCGCGCTGGCGGCGCTGGCCGTCGATGGCCGCCACCGCCTGGGTGAGTGACTGGCGAACCAGCGGATCCGTGGCCTGGGCGATGCGCTGCTCGAGCTCCGCCTTCTCCTTGTCGAGGAACGCGAGGCTCTCGGGGGAGCACTCCTGGCGCAGCATGCGCTCGCGCTGGAGCAGCCCCAGGCACGTCTCGCGCAGCCCGCTCGCCGTTTCGGAGGAGACGCCGAGGAACTCGCGCACCTGCTCGGGCGCCTGCCGCAGCTCGGCCTCGATGCGCTCACACGCGGCGAGCAGGCGCGCCTCTCGAGGGTCCTGCACCGGGGCCGGCTGGGCGGGCTTCGGCTCCGCCCGCGCGCCCATGCCCGGGGACCAGGTGCTCCCCGGCATCATCCGTGTCCCCGCCGGCACGTGGGCACCCGCCTTGACGGTGGAGCCCGCGCCCACCCGGGCCCCCTGTCCCACCGTCGCGCCCGCCTTGACGGCCGCGCCATAACCGACGACAGCGTCCGCTTCGAGCACCGCCCGTTGTCCCACCGTGGCGCCCATGCGCACCACCGCGCCCGACTTCACCACCGCCCCCGCACGCACCGTCGCGCCCATCTCCACCGTCGCGCCCGGCTCGATGACCGCGTCCTCGGCCACTGCCGCGCCCATGCCAATGTGTGGGCGCATCGGGTCCTTCTGCACGAGCGACGCGGGCAGGCTGGTGCTCAAGACATTCCTCACGGCACCGAGGCGCAGCGCAGCGCCGAACAGGATGAGCAGCGCTCCGATGAGGGTCACCACCGGCTGGCGGGTGGCGATGCCCACCGCGACCAGGGCGGCGCCCAGCGCCACGCCTCCATTGGACACGCCCGGAGCTCTCGGCGGGAGTGGAGGCGGAGCCACGGGACGCGGCGGAGGGGGCGGGCCGAGCGCCGCGCTCAACCGCTCCAGGCGCCGCCTCAGTGCTTCGGAGTCCTTCGGAGTGCTTCGGGACATGGCCGCTCCTCTCGGAGGCCGCTCGTACCCGGTCCTCCGCCCCGGCGTCAACGTAGCGAAACATGAGGGCCCCCGTGAGGCCCTCATGCGTTGGCCAGGGCCGCGATTCTACTTCAACGCACCCGCCGGAATCTCGACCACGTACGCGTCGACGTCCGTGGCGCTGCCAGTGCCCCAGTTGGAGCTGAAGGCCACCCGGGTGAAGTCACGGTTGACGCTGGCCATCGGCTCGGTCCAGTAACCGTTCGATGCGGTGCGGTGGTGCGCCAGCGTGTAGATGGTCGGGTTGGCCTTCAGCTGCACGGCCATCACCTTGCGGTGCAGCCACTGCTGGGCGCCGCCGTAGTCGGCATAGGTGCTGACCACCACCCAGCCGGGCCTGGCGAACGCCTTGCCCGAGACATGCAACGCCGTCGCGGTGCCGCCCACGTACGTCGAGAACAACGCCGTGCGCACGCCCGTGCGCACGTTCACCATGAACACGTCGCCCGCGTTGGATTGGTAGTCGACGGCCACGTAGATGTCGTCGCCGTTGGTATCCAGCGCGAGGTCCGAGTGCTCGGACTTCGAGTGCAGCTGGGTCTTCGTGCTGAAGTCCCGCGAGAACGCCACCGTGCCCAGCGCACCGTCGCTGGAAACCACACACGAGTTACCGCTCGGGGACATGCTCACATGGTCGGGACGCTCGCCGTGGGTGTCATACGTGCCCAGGATGGTGTCGGTCTCGCGGTCCCAGGTGAACACGCCCAGGCTGCTCCAGTCGCTCGTGTCGACCATGAAGCACCAGTAGCGTCCGTCCGCCGAGGGAGAGCCCTCCGACTTCGTCCATGCCGCCGCCGCGGCCGGCCACCGGGCCTTCAGCCTCGCGCCAAAGTCGCCCACGACGCGGGAGGCCCCGGTCGACACGTTCAGCTCGTGGAGCGTCATGCCGACGCCATTGGTGGGCAGGTAGTACAGCAGGTCCGGGTTCGTCGGGTGCCACTGCGGCTCCGCGTCGCCACCCGGGCCCGATAGCTTCTTCAGGCGCACGCGGGTGTTGGCGTCATACACATGCCAGGAGCCATCGAGGGCGTACACCAGCTGCTTCGTGCTGTTCGCGTTGAAGGCCTGCCGACGCGAGTAGTCGTTCCGGGTAAAGCCCGCTACGCCGTCAGCGGCGTGGTCGGTGGCGCGCACGACGCATGTCTTGTAGGTGGGCTCCGAAACCGCCACGCCCTTGGCGGGCTTCGCCACCGTGGGAACGGGGTTGGCCTGACGGGTGCTGGTGAGCGCGAAGTCGGGGGGATAGAACGTGGCACACGCGGGGCTGAGCGTCGGCTCGCTCACGGGGTCCTGCTGCGTGCTGCGCTGGCACGTCTTGAACCGCCCCGGAGCGGGGTCCGGATTGAAGAAGCAATACACGCTGCCCGCGGGCAGCTCTCGAGTGACCCAGCTATCCCCCTGACCGAACCTGACCGTCGACGGCTCGGTCAGCGTGAAGGTCTGATACTGGTTCGCCACTGTCTCCCATCCCGCTGGTGCGACCGCGGACTCGGCCGACTCGGAGCCGGGCACGGTTTCCGCTGTAGAAGGCGTGCTGCGGTCGACCGCTCCGTCGCCACAGCCCACCAAGGTCAGACACACCCACGCGACTCTCCACATCCTCACGTCGCATTTCAAAACAGGATTCATGTCGAATACCCCCAGGTGTCTTCCAACAGCAACCTGTTGTCAGGGTATTCATCATGAAACAGAATTGCAAGAGTTACGCGTTTTCCTGCTTGATGAGACGGTGTGACGTTCCATGATTCCCGAGTGAGAGGAATTGCCGTCACCCGCGTTCGTGCTCCAGAGCAAGCCCTGGACCAACAGCGGGGGGCGCTCCGCCCCGGGGGAGGAACGAGCCTTTTCATGCCTGGAGCGACAGGGCCCGTGGTGTGGACCGTCCCCCCCCAGAGTGTGGGGCGGTGCCCCCGAACCGCGGGCGCGGAGCGCTCGTCCGTTCGGGCGGCCGCACCGCGGGGGCAGCACCCGTCAGCGGCTCTCCTCGGCCCCTCCCCCCTCTCCGTCTACTGCTCCTGGGTCCGGGCGTTGTGCTTCCGCACCCAGTCGAGCTCCCGGGCCTTCCGGGTGTCGAGCAGGCCCACGCCCAGGGTGGCCGGGGTGCGGAACGAGAGCCCCGCGGTGAGTCCCCATCGGGGCTCGCTCCCCAGCACGCCCGCGCTGGCCTCGACGAAGAGCCCCAGGCCCTGGAAACCGGACCACCCCCGATACTGGAAGAGAAGGCCCCGCTCCTCACGCGAGCCATGCGTCTCGCGCGCCCACTCCACCGAGAACCGGGTGGCGAGCTCCACCCCCAGGCCGTCACCGAAGAGGCCGCGCACCTGTCCATGCACGCCGTAGCGGCGGAAGACGACGCCCTGGTTGACGGGGATGGGGCCAAGACGCACGCCCCCCTCGGCACCAGAAGCCCGGACGCCGCCAGCGCGGCCGGGGGACATCTTCTCCTCGGGGATCAGCATCCCCAATGCGAAGAGAGGGCCATGCACCAGGCGCTCACCGGGCATGGGCTGGAAGAGGTAGCCCGCTTTCACGTCCCACGTGCTTCCCTGGTGGGGCGTCTGGGGATGCCAGCCCGAGATGGGGATGGAGGCCTGATAGCTCGGCACGGTGCGCACCGAGCGCGAGCGCTCATCCCAGGCAGGGCCAAAGCCCACCTGCGCCTCCAGCGGGGGCGTGGCCCAGGCGTAGCACCCGGTCTGCATCAACCCCATCACCGCCAGAATCCACCGACGCATGTGCTCCTCCCTACCGCCGTACAAGTCGTCATCCCGGGAGGGTTGCCCGGCGACGTCCAGGGGCTACGGGCTGCTTCGCGCGTGGTGGCGGGAGCTGTGTCCCGCTCGCTCCACCCTCGAAGTCCGAGAGCTCACGCTGTTTCTTCATGCGTCACCCATACCATCACGACCGAGCTCGAGAAGCTCCTGCGGTGCGATGTGCTCATCTTCCAATTCCCGCTCTGGTGGTTCTCCCTCCCGGCCATCCTCAAGGGCTGGGTGGACCGGGTGTTCGCCATGGGGACCATCTACGGTGGAGGCCAGTGGTTCGACGCCGGGAAGCTGCGGGGGAAACGGGCCATGCTCTCGTTGACCACGGGGGGCTCGGAGCCCATCTTCTCCGAGGCCGGGTTGTTCGGCCCCCTGGAGCAGCTGCTCCTCCCCATCCACTACGGCATCCTGCGTTTCACGGGGTTCGACGTCCTGCCCCCGTTCGTGGCCTGGAGCGCCGCGCATGTCGGAGACGAGGGGCGGGCCCGCTACCTCGAACAGTATGGCCAGCGGCTCGTCTCGCTCGGTTCGACGGAGCCGCTGCGTTTCCTTCCGCTCTCCGAGTACGACCCGGTGACGTTCACCCGCAGGCTGGGCTGAGTGGCCCCCGGACGTCAGGGCTCATGGCGGTCGCGATAGTCCACTGGCACGAACGTGTAGCCACGTTCCTCCGCGCGGATGTGGCCAATCCCGGGGTACGGCAGATGCGGTGCCGCCACCAGCGCGCGGTCGCTCGCCGCCGCGGCGAACTGACTCTCACGCTGAGCCGCGGCGTCGCTGGGTCTGACGTCATAGACAATCGTGATCGCCGTTTTCGGGAACTGCACGGCGGCCACGTGGACGATGTCGCCAATGAATGTGATCGACTCGCCCCTGCTCTCCACCCGGTAGAAGCCATGCCCGGGGGTGTGGCCGGGCGTCGGGATGGCCTTGATGCCGGGGAAGAGCCAGGTCTCCCGGCTGAACGCATGAACCTTCCCCGCCTTCACGTAGGGCCCAACGGTCTTGACCGCCTCCTCGAAGTACTTCTTGTCATAGCCATTGACGCCGCCCTGGTTCGCGGGATTGAGGAAGAAGTCCAGATCCCCCCTGCCGACGTGCACCGTGGCATTGGGGAACACCCTGTTGCCCTCGCTGACGAGACCGCCGCTGTGATCCGTGTGGATGTGCGTCAGCAGGATGTCGTCGATCTGCTCTGGCTCGTATCCCGCCAGCTTGAGGCTGCCGAGGAGCTTGCCGCCATAGCCCGGCCCGAACAAGCCGCCGGCGCCGGTATCGACCAGGATCAGCCGGCGCCCCGTGTCGATCAGGAAGGCCGTGATGGAAGCCTCGACAGGATTGCTCAAGAAGGCATGGTGGAGCATCTTGTCGATCTCCGCGGGTGATTCTCCCTGGAGGAGCACGTGCAGATCCTGCGGCACGGTGCCGTCGGACAGCGCGGTCACCTGGAAGTCACCGACGCGGTAACGATAGACACCCGGTACCTGCGCCCTCCGTTGGGCGACGCTTGTTCCGGCGGTAGCAGGCGACGCCGCCTCGGTGGCGAGTGGCAAGGCGGCGGAGAACAGGGCCGCCACCGCGGCTACGCTGTCGAGAAGAAGTCGATGGAAACGCATGTTTTCTCCCGTGGGGATGCCGTGGCGCCAGGTGCGAACCACGTGGGTGGATACATACGGCGGCTCGGCGCCCCTCGTGAGTCGAGCGCGTTTATAGGAGGTATAGTCGCAATGGATATCCGGCGGGCGGACCTGCCCCTGCTCATTTCCCTGGACGTGTTGCTCGAGGAATTGAATGTGACACGTGCGGCCCGCCGTCTGAACGTGAGTCAGCCGGCGCTCTCCGCCCAGCTTGGCCGCTTGCGTGAGCTGTTCAAGGACCCCCTGCTCGTTCCTTCCGAGGCGGGTCGCGGAATGGCCCCCACGCCGCGGGCTCTCGAGTTGCAGCCGGCCTTGCACCAGGCGCTTCTCGACCTGCAAAGCGCCGTCGTGAACCGCGTTGAGTTCAACCCGCGGGAGGCGCAGCACCATTTCACGATCGCGCTCAACGACAACTTCTTCACGATCATCGGTCTCGCCGTGGCCCGGGAGATCCTCGAGCTCGCCGGACCCGGTATCCGTCTGAGCTTCGTCGCGCCGAACGAGGAGAACCTGACCTACCGGATGGAGCGTGGCGAGATCGACCTCTATATCGGCATCTCAACCAAGATTCCCGAAGCGCTCAAGAGCCGGCTCCTGCTCACCGACGAGTTCTGCTTCGCGCAGCGCAAGGAGCATCCAAGAGGCCGGGAGGCTCCCACGCTCGAAGACTACTGCCAGCTCAATCATGTCATGGTTTCCCAGGGAGGCCGCCTTCATAGCGCGATCGACGACGTCCTCGCGCGGCATGGCAAGGTGCGCCGTGTCGCCGTCACCGTCCCGAACTACAATCAGGTCGCACTCGTCCTCGCCGATACGGACTGTGTCGCCACACTCCCCAGGAGGCTTCTCCAGCGCTACGCGTCGGGCCTCGAGCTCCTGCCACTGCCCTTCCCGATGCCGCCATTCGACCTCGCGATGGGTTGGCATGCCCGTGCCCAGCACGATCCCGCGCACCAATGGCTGAGGGAGCGTTTCGTTCGCGCGGCCACCCCCCACCGGGCGCCGGCCCAGGAGCGGGTTCCATCGTGAGATGAAGTCCACCCTCGAGCCTCAGCGTCCATCCGTCGTGGCCCGCCGGTCAGCGGTTCTCAACAGCGAAGCGATGGCATGACGTGCGCTCTTGAGCGCGAAGGCGACCGATGATTCGCCCACCTTTGAGATAACGTTCGTTATCCATCTGGCAAGGGGCCCCGCCATGACCACCGAGCAGACCGCCTGCATCCTGTGCTCCCGCAACTGCGGGCTTCGCGTCGAAGTCGAGGGCTCCCGCATCACGAGCATTCGCGGCGACGACTCTCACCCGGTCTCCAAGGGCTACCTCTGCCAGAAGGCCGCGCGGCTGCAGCACTATCAGGAGAACGCGGATCTCCTCGAGCATCCGCTGCGGCGCGAGCCCGACGGCACCTTCGTACGCGTGAGCTGGGACGAGGCGCTGGCGGACATCGCCAGGCGCCTCATCGCCATCCGCGAACGGCACGGTGGGCAGGCATTCGCGTTCTACGGCGGCGGCGGTCAGGGCAACCACCTGGGAGGCGCCTACGGCCGGCAGATCACGAAGGCGATGGGAAGCCGCTTCACCTACAGCGCCCTCGCGCAAGAGAAGACCGGCGACTTCTGGGTCAATGGACGGCTCTTCGGAGACCAGCGATGCCACCTCACCGAGGACGTGGAGCACGCGGACTTCGTGCTGTTCATTGGCACCAACCCGTTCCAGGCGCACGGCATCCCCAACGCACGCGATACCCTGCGCGAGCTGAAGAAGGACCCCGCGCGCCAGATGGTGGTGATCGACCCGCGCAAGACGGAGACCGCTCGCCTGGCCGACGTCCACCTGCAGCTTCGTCCCGGCACCGACGCGTTCCTGATGGCGGCCCTTCTCGCCATCATCGTGCGCGAGGGCCTGCATGACCGCGCGTTCCTCTCGCGGCGCTGCTCCGGCTTCGCCGCGCTGGAGGCGGAGCTGCGCGCGATTCCGGTCGAGGACTTCGTACGCCGGGCCGACGTGCCGCTCGCCGACGTCGAACGCGTTGCCCGGGGTTTCGCCCAGGCCCACACGGCCTGCGTGCGCGTCGACCTCGGCCTGCAACAGAGCCTCCACAGCACGCTCAATTCCTATCTCGAGAAGCTGCTGTTCCTCGTCACCGGCAACTTCGGCAAACGAGGCGGGAACAACTTCCACTCGCTCTTCCTCCCGCTGCTCGGCCACACCGACGAGCGAGAGGCCCGGCACCCCCGCACGGCCCATCACAAGATGTACCCCATCGCCGGCCTCTACCCGCCGAACATCCTGCCGGCTGAGATCGAACATGAGGGAGAGGACCGCATCCGCGCGATGTTCGTCGACAGCGCCAACCCGGCCCTCACGGGCGCGAACACCGCCGCCTATGAGCGAGCACTCTCCAAGCTCGAGCTGCTGGTCGTCGTGGACGTGGCCATGACGGAAACCGCCCGGCTCGCCCACTATGTCCTGCCCGCAGCGACACAGTTCGAGAAGTGGGAGTGCACCGGCTTCAACCTCGAGTTCCCGGACAACGCATTCCACCTGCGCCACCCGGTGTTCCCGCCGCGCGCGGAGGCTCTGCCGGAGCCGGAGCTCTATACGCGCCTGCTCGAGGCGATGGGCGAGCTCCCGGCGTCATTCCCGCTGCTGGAGCGCATCGCCACTCGCGAGCCCGCGGCCACGAAGCACCTCGTCTTCCTCGCGGCGATGAGCGCCATGCTGGCGAGGAAGCCCAGGCTTCGGCACTTCGCCGCCTCCATCATCTACCGTACCCTGGGAAGGGCGCTCCGGACTCCGCGCGCGAACGCCTCGCGCGTTCCGCCCGCCGCGGCGGCGCCCCTCCTGGCGCTGGCCCTCCAGATGGCGAACCGGGAGCCCGCCGCCGTGCGTCGCGCCGGGCACCGGGGCAACCGGCTCACGTTGGGCGTGTCGTTGTTCCACGCCATTCTGGATCGCCCCGAGGGCACCCTCGTCACCCGGCATGAGCTCGAGGACACGTGGTCGTTCATCCGGCACCGCGATGGGCGCATCCATCTCGACATCCCCGAGATGCTCGAGGCGCTTCGCGCGCTTCGCGACGAACCCTCGTCGAACCACCCCCTGGTGCTGCTCGCCGGTGAGCGCCGGGGATACAACGCGAACCAGATCTACCGTGACCCGGCGTGGCGGAAGACCGACCCCGACGGTGCCATGCGGATGCACCCCGACGACGCTCGCGCGCTCGGGTTGCGGCAAGGTGCGCGCGCCCTCTGCACATCGGCGGCGGGTGAGATTCCCGTCACCATCGAGCTCGACGAGATGCTCCGCCCGGGCATGGTCACTCTTCCCCACGGATACGGCATGCGCTATCGCGGGGGCGAGCCGAACGGCCCGCAGCTCAATCGCCTCACGGCGAGCGAGCATTGCGATCCGCTCGCGCGCACGCCGTACCACAAGCACGTCCCGGTGAGCGTGCGCGCCATCCAAGATGCCCCCGAGCCGTCGTAGGGCTCGGGGGGACAGGCGGAGGCGCGTTCCCGCTGAGCGGGCCGGCGGGCAGGGGCTCGACGCATCCCCAGGGAGCAGGCAGCAGAACGGAGACAGGCCGGTGTGGCCGGGCGCGAGACGAGGCGCGGCCCCAGTTTGGTGGAAGGCAGCACCCTCACCTCACCTCTGGAGGTTGCCATGGACGAAAAGCCCAAACCCTCTCCTCCACCTCTCAAGCCCCACGGGGATCGTCTGCACGATGTGCTTCGCAAGAGCGGCCTGAGCGAGGAGGAGGACGACACATCCCCCAAGCGCGAGGGACAACGGCAGGAAGGCACTGAAGCACCGCGCGAGCCGACGTCCTAGAACCGAGGGACGGTCTCCACCTCACATACCGCCCCCCTCTCCCACTGGGCGAGGGCCGTCGAGTGGGGTAGGTACTCCGCTCATGAACGATTGGAATCTTCCCTGGGAAGGCGGATGCCGTTGCGGACAGGTGCGGCTGAGGATCAGCGCACCGCCCCTCCTCACGATGGCCTGCCACTGCACGGGCTGCCAGCGGATGAGCGCGAGCGCCTTCTCCTTGAGTGTGGCAATCCCGACCGAGGGGTTCCTGGTCACGAAGGGCGAGCCTGTCATTGGAGGCCTCCACGGCTCGCCCCGTCATTACTTCTGCCCGTACTGCATGAGCTGGATGTTCACGCGGCCCGAGGGCCTGGACATGTTCGTCAACGTCCGCGCGACGATGCTCGATGACGCCAGCTGGTTCACCCCGTTCATCGAGACGTATACGAGCGAGAAGCTCCCCTGGGCGAGCACGCCCGCCGTTCACAGCTACGCGAAGTTCCCGGAGTTCAGCGACTACGAAGGGCTGACGGCGGAGTATGCGAAGAAGGCCGTGAAACCGGCGGCAGGCAACAGCCACCGGTAGGCCTCGACCGCCAGGGCAACCCAGAAGCCGGCACGGCTCAGCCCTGCTTCCGCCAGGCCGACACCGAGGCCCGGGCGAAGTCCACGAAGTCCCTCGGAGGCCGCCCCGTCACCTGCTCGACGGTGGCGGTCGTCCGATCTTCCGCCCCGCGGGCAATGGCTCCATCCATGGACGCCAGCAGCGCGGCGTAGTCCCGCGTCAGCCCCAGGCGGCTCCAGCGCTCGGCGAGCGCCTCTTCCGACAGGTTGACGTGGCGCACGGGCCGGCCCAGCGCCGCACCGAGAATGCCCGCCGCTTCCCCGTAGCTCAGCGCCCGAGGCCCCGTCAGCAGGTGCGCCGTGTTGTGCGCCTTCTCGTCGATGAGCGCCCGGACCCCCACCTCCGCGATGTCGTCGGCGTCGATGAAGGGCACCCGCCCCTCGCCCGTCGCCGAGTACAGCGCCCCTTCGTCTCGCACGGTGGCCTGGTGCTGCCCCTCGGAGAAGTTCTGCATGAACCACGAGGGGCGCAGCACCGTCCACTCCGGCGCGGTCTCACGCAACAGCCGGTGCACGCCTCCCATGGCCGGTCCGCCCTCTGGCAGCGACGAGGCACTGAGCAGCACGAAGCGACGCACCCCCGCCGCGCGCGCCCGCTCGATGAACGCCGACATGATCGGCAGCGGATCCGGCTCCCCCACCGGCGCGACCAGGTAGACGCGCTCCACTCCCTCCAGCGCGCGAGCGTGGCCCTCGGGTTGGTTCCAGTCGAAGCGCACGGCCTCGACCCCCTCGGGCCCGCTCCCCGAGCGGCTGGCCAGGCGCACCGGCCACCCCAGCTCCGTCAGCCTCCGCACGACGCGGCCACCCGTCTTGCCCGTACCACCCGTCACCAGAATCCCAGGCTTGCTCATGGTCAGCCCTCCTTGATGATGTCCAGGGCCCGCAGCGCGATCAGCGGGTTCCAGTAGTCCCGGTACTTCACGATCCGCCCATCCCGGAACTCGACCACCGAGATGTACTTCTGGTTGTACGGCTTGCCGGTGGTCACGGCGCGCCCCTCGCAGGAGAACTCCGCGATGAGCACCCGCCCGTCCTGCGACGGATGGAAGACCGGCTCGCTGAAGCGGTCGATGCGCAGCATCTCGGGGAACCTCCGCAGGTGCTCACGGATGGCCGCCTTGCCGTCGAGCCGCTGCGGGAAGCCTTCGGGGGCATAGGGGAACTCCATCGAGCCGTCCTCGGCCCACATGTCCGCGAAGCCCTCGAAGTCCCCGTCGAGCAGGGCCCGGTATCCCGACACGAACAGCCGGATGTGGGGGTTCTTGAGCGCGTCTTCCTGGTGACTCATCCACATGGTATCTCTCCCCTTTACGTTGGAACGGTTTCGTTGGAACGTCTCCGTTCCGACGTATAAATAGGACAATGAGCGATGGAACGCAAGCGTATCGTCGTAACGTGAAGGCCATGAAGGGGAAGCCCATGCGAAGAACGGAGAGGAAGGTCGCCGGAGCGGCGGTCCTCCAGACCAACGTCACCGCCGCCATCACCCGCGCCCTGTTCCGAGAGCTGGCGAAGACGGGGTATGCCGCGCTGAGCATCGAGGCGGTGGCGAAGCGCGCCGGGGTGGGAAAGGCGGCCATCTACCGGCGCTGGCCCTCGAAGCTGGAGATGGTGTCGGACCTGCTGGCCGAGGTGGGCATCGAGCTGGTCGACATCCCGGACACGGGCTCGCTGCGCGGCGACGTCGTGGCCCTGCTCGAGCAGACCCGCGCCCTGCTGCGCCGGCCGCTGATCGCGCGCATCCTGCCGGACCTGCACGCGGAGATGCGACGCACGCCCGCGCTCGCCTCGGCGGTACGCACGGGAATCCAGCAGGGACGGCGCGCCCGGGCCCAGGAGCTGGTGCGCCGGGCCATCGACCGGGGCGAGCTGTCACCCAACATCGATATCGACCTCGCCCTGGATCTCTTCGGCGCCCTGCTCTACTGGCGTCTCATCGTGACGGGGCAAGCCACCCCGCCGGACTACCTCGAGCGGCTCACCACCCTGACACTCGGCGGCCTGCGCGCGCTCTCCGAGGAGGCGGAGGAGGGCTGGCCCCGAGGGTGAAGAGAACATCTTGGGGCTTGCCAGGCAGTCGGGTGGAGCCACGTCGACGGGCGGCCATCTTCAACAGGTGGCGCACTCATCGTTAGAGATGGACTGGGGGCATTCACACCTCGAGCCCCACTTACCTTCCCCCATTTGCTGGAAGGCGGACGCGAAGAGCCTACGCCTCCTCTCCGTGGAGCCCGTTTCCCGTTGGCTCTCAGGGCAACCCGAGGAGGCACTGGCCAGCCTCCACCCCGTGTTCCTGACGGACCTCGTGCATCCCGCGGACCGGGAGCACACGCTGGAGACGCTGCGCGCCGTGGCGGCGGATGGGAGGGCCCGGCGATGCGTCCACCGGCCCGTCACGGCGGACGGGAGCCCCCAGTGGTGCCTGACCTCGCTCCGGGGGATTCGCGATGGGACCGGACAGGTCCAGGAGCTGACGGGAGTGACGCAGCCCATGAGGGGTCTCCTGTTGCCCAGGGAGGAGCTCCAGCAGCGCGAGTCGGTCCTCCGGCGGATGCTCGCCCAGATGCCCGCCTTCCTGTACCTCACCGACCGGGAGCTGCGCTTCATCGCCACCGCGGGCTCGGAGCTGGCCGGGCCGGGACTGGAGCTGGAGGGGAGGCTGCTGCACGAGGTGCTCGGAGCGGGTGAGGCGTCCTCCCTGGCGCTCTCCGCCCACGGCCGCGCGCTCCAGGGCGAACCGGCGCGCTACGACACCCTGTGGTCCCACCGCACCATCGAGGTGCGCGTCGAGCCGGCCTTCGACGAGGAGGGCCGGTGCGTGGGGACGCTCGGTCTCGCGTTCGACGTGACCGGGCAGCGGCAGGAGGAGGAGGCGCTGCGGACGAACGCGGAACGCCTGCGCACGCTCCTGGAGACGACCTCGGATGCCATCTACCTCAAGGATGGCGAGGGCCGCTGGCTCGAGGCGAACGACGCGGGACTCCAGCTCTTCCGCCTGCCGCGCTCGGCATACCAGGGCCTGACGGACCTCGAGCTCTCCAAGCTCGACGACTTCTACCGGGATGCGTTCATCGCCTGCTACCGCAGCGATCAGCGGACGTGGGAGACGGGAGGCCCCACGCGCCAGGAGGAGATCATTCCCCAGCCGGGTGGAGGCTCCCGCATCGTGGATGTCTCCAAGGTCCCCCTGTACCACCCCAATGGACAGCGCAAGGGGCTCGTCATCCTTGGACGCGACATCACCCGCCGCCGCCTGGCCGAGCAGGAGCGGGATCGGCTGCTGCACCAGGAGAAGCAGGCCCGCGCCGCCGCGGAGGAGGCGCGGCGTCGCTCCGAGTTCCTGTCGTCCGCGAGCCGCGTGTTGGCCGACTCGCTGGATTACGATGCCACGCTGACGACGGTGGCCCGGCTGGGACTGCCCTTCCTGGGCGAGTGGTGCGCGGTGGACCTGATGGGGGAGGACTCGCGCGCCGTCCGGGTGGCCATGGCCCACGCCGAGCCCTCGAGGGAGCCCATCGCCCGGCGGCTCGAGGCCTGTGTGCCGGACGTGGAGGCGCCGGGGGGCATCGCGGAGGTCATCCGCTCCCGGCATCCGCTCGTGCTCACCGCGCCGGACGGAGAGCAGGGGGTGCTGCCCTTGTGTGACCATGGGGGGGCGCACCAGGAGTCCGTGAGGGAGCTGGGATTGCGCTCGGCGCTCTGCGTGCCCCTGGTGGCCCGGGGGCGGACCATGGGGGCGCTCACCTTCGCCTCGGGGGATCCGCGGCGATACCGGGACGAGGACGTGATGCTGGCCGGGGATCTGGCCTGGCGCGCAGCGCTCGCGCTGGACAACGCCCGGCTCTACCGGGAATCCCAGGAGGCCATCCTGGCCCGCGACGAGTTCCTCTCCATCGCCTCGCACGAGTTGCGCACGCCCATCACCGCGCTGCGGTTGGGCATCCAGCGCCTGTTCCGGCTCGCCCGCGGTGGCAAGGAGCCCGCGTGGAAGACGGTGGCCGCCTCCCTGGAAGGGGTGGAGCGGCAGGGCAGGCGCCTGACCCTGCTCATCGACAGCCTCCTGGATGTCTCGCGGCTGCAGTCCCATCACATCCAGCTCGATCTGGAGGAGTTGGATCTCTCGGAGGTGGTCCGCGACGTGGTGGCCCAGTTCGAGGGCGTGCTGGCGCGCACGCACACGCCCCTCTCGCTGCGGGCCGACACCCCCGTGGTGGGCCGGTGGGATCGCTTCCGGCTCGAGCAGGTGGTGACGAACCTTCTCGACAACGCCATCAAGTATGGCGCGGCGGCACCCATCGAGGTGACGGTGGCCCTCGAGGAGGGCTCGGCCGTGCTCACGCTGAGGGATCAGGGCATCGGTATCGCCCCCGAGCGTCTGCCCTTCATCTTCGGAAGGTTCGAGCGGGCGGTGTCCTCACGGCACTACGGTGGGCTCGGACTGGGGCTCTACATCGTGCGGCAGATCGTCGAGATGCATGGCGGTATCATCCAGGTGGAGAGCAGCCCCAGGAAGGGCTCGACCTTCACCGTGCGCCTGCCCCGCTCCTCCCACCCAGTGCGGGAGGAAGGCGTCGAACGATGAACGGGGCGGACCCGCTCAGGGTCCAGGCGCGGAAGGGCTCCCCGCGTGGAGCTCCGGTGGAGGGGCGCCGGGTGCTCGCGAGTCCCGGGCGGGTTCGAGCGGCAGCTCGACGGTGAAGACGGAGCCGGCTCCCGGCTGGCTCGCGACGTGGATGTCTCCGCCGAGCGAGCGGACGATGGCGCGCGAGATGTAGAGGCCCAGCCCCAGTCCGCCGTACTGCCGGGTGGAGACCGCCCGCTCGAAACGCTCGAAGATGCGCCCGAGGTCCTTGGTGGCGATTCCGATGCCGTGGTCCCGGATGCTCCAGCGCGCCCTCCCACCGGACGAGGCGACGTGGATCTCCACCGGCCGGCCCACGCCGTACTTCAGCGCGTTGATGACGAGGTTGGTGAGGACCTGCTCCAGGCGCATCCGGTCCCAGTGACCCACGGTGGGCCCCTCGATGGTGACGAGCAGCTGGCAGCCGGCGGCGCTGGCCTGCTCGGAGAAACGCTCGGCCTGATCCCAGGTCAGCTCCACCAGGTCCACCTCCTCCAATTGCAGGCGGAGCCGGCCGGAGGTGAGGCGGGAGACGTCGAGCAGATCATCGACGAGCTGGGACAGGCGCTTCACCTGTTCGAGCGCCTTGTCCACCTTCGGCATCAGGTGGCTGGCACCCGCTCCGCCGGCGCTGGCGGCCAGCGCGCGCCGGAGCGTCTGCAGGTGCAGGCGCAGGGGCGTGAGGGGGGTGTGCAGCTCGTGGGAGGCCACGGAGAGGAAGTCCTCGCGCAGGCGCACCGCTTCCTGGGACTGCTGGTAGAGCCGGGCGTTGTCCATGGCGACCGAGGCGCGCCGGGCCAGCTCCTCGGCGAGTGACAGCTCATGGGGGCCGTACTCGAAACCCGGTCTGTCCGACACCAGCAGCATGGCCGCCAGCGTCTGCCCCCGCGCGGAGAGCGGGAGGGCCATGGCGGTCCTCGCGCCCATCCGCCGCAGCATTTCCGGGTACTCCGCGTCGGCGTCGCCGGTATGGAACAGGGCCCGGGTGGCCTCGGTCGCGAGCAGCGGCCTGCCGGTGCGCAGCACGTGCACGGTGGGCTGGAGCGTGTTCCAGCCCGGCGGGTAGCGCTCCGTCAGCTCGCGCAGCAACCTCTTCCGGGTCGGATCCTGGTGCACCTGGGCCGCGCGGTGGATCCGCCCCGCGTCGTCCACCCTGTCGATGACGCACCACTGGCCGAGCTGGGGCACGGCCAGCCGCGCCACACGCTCCAGGGTGCTCGTCTCGTCGAGCAGCTCCGCCAGCTGCGTGCTGGCCTCGAGGAGGACGCGCTGGGTGTCCTCGGCGCGCTTGCGCTCGGTGATGTCGATGAACGTCGAGACGATGCCGACCGGACTGCCGTCCAGGCGCAGGGGATGGGACCAGCGCTCCACCGGGAAGCTCGTGCCGTCCTTGCGCCAGAGGACATCCTCCGTGGTGTGGTACGGGGTGCCGGTCTTCAGTGCCCGGAGGATGGGGCACTCGCTCTCGGGGTAGGGCGTGCCGTCCGCGCGGGTGTGGTGCCATGTCCCGTGCGCATCGCGGCCCAGCAGCTCGCTCGCATCCGAATAGCCGAGCATCCGGACGGCGGAGCGGTTGACGAAGGTGCTGCACCCGTCGGGGTCCACTCCGAGGATGCCCTCCGCGGTCGAGTCGAGCAGCAACCGGACGTGGGCCTCGCTCTCCTCGAGCTGGGACTGGGTCGTGCGCAGATGATCGGCCATGTCGTCGAAGGCCTGGCACACCTGGGCGAGCTCGTCGCGCCCGGTGAGCCCGCAGCGCGTCTCCCAGTCGCGCGTGGCGATGCTCCGGGTGGCGGCGACCAGCCGGTCCACCCTCCGGGTGAGGGCGAAGTAGGAGAAGAGCCAGAGCAGCCCCGCGAGCAGGCCGATCATCAGGCTGCGCTTCATCACGCCCAGCCGCACCTGCTGGAGTCCCTGCACCTTGAGGGTGGTGAGATCCCGCTCGACGACCAGGAGCCAGACCGCCGGGGGGGAGAGCATCCCCGGGTGTGGCGGCCCCAGGACGGGGTAGCAGCCCACCAGGGCTCCACCCTCGGGGGTCACCCGGACACTCGCGGCGAGGTGCTGGCGGGCCATCTCCATCCGGTGCTCCGCATCCCCGGAGTACAGCTCGGGGTGGAGGGCTCGGGCCGGCCGGCCCAGCTCGATGCGCCGGGTCGAGGCGACCACCGTGCCGGTCTCGTCGATGAGCAGGGCCGTCTGGATATGGGGATCCGTCCCCAGGCTGGCGATCTCCCCCTGCGTCTGCTCCAGGTCCCGCATTCGCAGGAGCAGCTCCAGGTGAGCCTGCTTCTCTCCCAGCCGATGGGTGAGCCCCTCGAGGGTGTACGCCTCGATCTGCTGGAGGGTGACGCGCGAGCTCTGCCGCAGGTCGTAGAGGCCCAACGTCGCCGCGAAGATCAGCAGGACCAGCGGGAGGGTGATGCGCAGGGGGGGCAGACCCCGGCCTCTCCTCGCACGGTCTCCGGGTTGGCGGTCCCGGGAGCGCCTCATCTCCCGTCCTCCCGAACCTCCTCGAGGAATCGAGCATCCAGCATCTCCTCGGGCTGGATGGGCTCCTGCATCAGCCCCTGTGCCAGCATGAAGCGTTGCAGGGGCCGCGCCAATTCGACGAGCGCGGGAGAGGGGGCTCCCAGCAGGGCGCGGTTCTCGTCGAGGGACAGCAGCCGCAGGCCCCGCAGGGCCGTGGTGAACTCCGAGGGGCTCATGTCGAGACGTGGGCTCATCCGGGCCACCGCGTCGTCCGGGGAGCGCCGCAGATATTCCAGGCTCTGGAACCATCCCTGGAGCAGGTGCTCCACCTGACGGGAGTACCGCTCGAGGCGATCCTCTCGCACCACCAGCACGTCGATGATCTCCTCCGGCAACGCGCTGCTGTCGAGGAGCTCGTGTGCCCCCGCGCGCCGCAGCCTGTCCACGAAGGGCTCGAAGGTGACCACGGCGTCCACACGTCCCGCTTCGTAGGCGCGCACCTGCTGATCCACCGGTATCCGGACGATCTGGACGTCCGAGGGCTGGAGCCCCGCCTGCGCCAACGCCCGGCCGAGCACATACGGGCTCGTCGTCAGATCCTCCACCGCCACCTTCCGCCCCCGGAGCTCCTCGAGCCCCCGCACCTCTGGCCGCGCCATGAGGGCATCGCCTCCGTGCGAGTAGTCCAGGACGAGCACCACTCGCGGCTCGAAGCCGTGCTGCTGGAGCGTGAGCGCCATGTCGAGGGTCATGAGGGCCGCGTCGATGACCCCATTGCGGAAGGCCCGGTTGATCTCACCCAGGGTGGCGTATTCCACCATGCGGACGGAGCGGTCGTCCGTGAAGCCGAGCTCACGCGCGAGGAAGAGGGGCTCGCTCCCAGGCCAGAGGCAGGTGCCGAGGCGCAGCGGGTCCGTCTGCTCTCGAGCACACGAGGGCATGATGAAAAGAAGCAGCAGACCGAACACCCGGACGAGGCTTCGCACGGACACTATTCCTCAGGCGCCTCACCCAAGACTTGGGACGCGGCGGGGCCACCGCAAGGCGGCCCGTGCGAGCGCTTCAGGAAGCGATGCCCCGGACGGTGGCCCCCGCCGGAGAGAAAGGTGCGCCAGGTGGCCGGGCCTCACGTGTCCGCCGCAGCACCCGCATACCCGGCCCGAGCATCTCGAGCGCAGCCCGCGACCGTTGGACATGCGAGGCGGCGGCTCGGTGGCCCGTCAGGCGTCAGCCGTCCGAGTCCTGCTGGTCCTCGATCTGCGTCTCCTGGTAGCCGTTCTCGACGCTGTTGGTCGCCTCGGTCTCGGGGTGCAGGTCCTCGTAATCGCTGACCCTGTCGAGATACGCCTGGATGTATTGCTGGGCGAAGTTCTCGATGCTGGGGTTGACCGTGTTGTTGGAATCCGGGTTCAGCACCTGGTCCAGCAATGCCTCGGCGATGGGCCCCACGCCAGGCGGCAGCTTGACCGCATCCAGCAGGACGTCCGCCAGGAGCTTCAGCGCCTTCGACTCCTCCTCGGGCTCGAGCTCCTGCCGCTCCACCCGCTCGGCGGCGATGTCGACCGCGCCCAGGAAGACGCCGACCTTCTGGAAGGCTTCGTTCTGGCTGCCGGAACCGGGCGGGAGGCTCTCGGCCTGACTCCAGAGATAGTTGTAGGCCGCCTCGAAGCCGCGCGTGAGCACCTCGCTGGCGGGCCGCCCGTCCACCTGCAGCTCGCTGCCACGGGGAGACAGGAGCGTCCCGGCGAAGAACTGGGCGAGGATGTCCGTGCCCCTCGGAGCGGACTCCGAGTTGAAGGGGCTGTCGGTGGTGGTGGCCAGATTCCTGGCGATCTCCTCACCCGCCAGGCCGAACAGGCGCGTTGCGTTCTCCGCGAACTGGTCCTGGGCCGCGGCGTTGAGCGCCTCCGCCGAGGGGTAGATGCCTCCCTGGAACTGCTCGTCGATCTGGAGCGCGACCGTCGAGAAGGCCTTGACGCGCGCCTCCTCGGTGGGGAGCCGCTCGGCGATCAGCGCCTCGGAGGACGTGAAGGCCAGGGCGGTGGCGACACGGTAGCGGGACGCGGCCTCGGGGTCGTCGGTACGCCCCGCCTGCTGCTGGTAGTACTGGCCGACGACGTCGAGCGGCCCGCCCACCTCGCCCGTGTCGTCGCCGAGGGCGAGCAGCAGCGCGAACTCCGTGGGGTTCTCGAAGGTGGAGGCGGTCTCGCGCAGCTCGGCGTCGGAGAGGACGCCGGCCTCGTGCGCGTGCGCGATGGCATCGGCGATCAGCTTCTGGGTCTCGGGTCCATAGACCACCGTGGCGCCATCGGTGTAGGGCAGCTCGGCGCTCTGCGTGAGCAGTTCGGGGTGCTCGGTCGCCAGGAGCGCGATGTACTCATCCTTCTGTGCCTGGGTGAGCGGCGAGTCGGGACCCAGTGCCGCGTAGACCTCGTCGGCGCCGTAGGCCCCGCCGGCGTTGGAGGCTTCCAGGGCCTGCTGCCTGTACAGCTCGGCGGCGGTCTGCGCGTCTCCGCGGCGCGCGGTGGGCGCGCCATCGAGCGAGTTGAACCGGGTCCCGGGCAGACCGAGGGTTCCGAGGATGCCCTTGCCACCCAGTGCGGCCAGCCGGGCCTGGGTGAGGAGGGGATTGGCGTGGGCCACCGTCGCCGCCGTCTTGAGTTGGAGCGACGCGGCGGCATTCAGGTGGGTGCCCGACAGCTGGAGCTGGGGGCCTGCCTTCTTGGGAGTCTTCAGCTCGAACGTGTCGCGCGACGCGGGGCGCTGAGGACGGGCCGGGGCGGTCTGGGCGGTGGCCGCCTGCTTCAGACGGGCAGCGGCCGGAAGCGCGGTGGAGCGGATCGACGGAAGCTGTTTCGTGGTTCGGAGAGTCATGCTCCCCCGTACGGGGGACACGCAGGGCCGGTTACATCGGGTATTTCAATCCTCCATTTTCCCAGGACCGGACCCCACGTGGTGGGGACTCGTTCCGCTACTCGACGAGCATCTCGGCCTCGAGCCGCTCACGAGGTCGCGCTCGGCTCTCGCGCCTGCAAATGGATGAGGACGAGCGCGACTGCCGCGATCATGGCATTGCGGAACGCCGGATCGAGCCCATTCCAGGTCTTCGACTGCCACATCGCGAACCACTCCCCGCCAATGGTGATGAAGCCTCCCAGGAAGAGGACTTCGAACATCAGCAAGCCCACCGTGGAGAGCCGGCGTGGACGGTCGAACTGGCCGGTTCGGAACGCGCGCCCCCAGGCCGCCGTCGCCCAGAACAAGACCACGGCCGTCAGTGACTCCCAGACGATGATCGCGACGTAGGCCACGTCCTGAACCGTCTTGTTGGTGATGGCACGCCACATGAGGTCCTCGTCCTGGAACGTGGTGTCCATCGCGAGCACGTGGCGGACGAAGGCCTCGTTCGTGTCCGGGTCGGTGATGTTCCCGAACGCCACGAGAAAGATGTAGAGAGCGACGAGCCCCGTGAGCACGGTGCAGACCACCGGCAGCGTCCCAAGGTCGAGCAATCGGTCGAGCGCGCGGGAACCGGTGGTGGAGGAAGACGTATTCATGGGCGGTGTGACCCCTGGTGGGTGCCCGTCAGCATACATCGTGACGCCCCCCGCCCGAGGAGCCCGCCCTGAAAAGACAAACCCTCAGCCCACTGCCCCCAGGATCGAGAAGCCGGCATCCACGAACAGCACCTGGCCTGTGAGCTTGCGGGACGCGCTGGAGGCCAGGAACAGCGCCGTGTCCGCTACGTCGGAGGCCTCGACGCGGGTGCGCAGCGGCGCCACCTCCGCGTAGCGCTCGAGCATCACGTCGATGCCGGAGACCGCCTGCGCGGCCAGGGTGCGGATCGGGCCGGCGGAGATGGCGTTGACCCGGACCCCCCGGGGCCCCACCTCCACCGCCAGCTCCCGCACGATGGACTCCAGGGCGGCCTTGGCCACCCCCATCACCTTGTATCCCGGCACGACCCGGGTGGACCCGAGGTACGTCATGGCTATCACGCTCGCGGGCCCGGCCAGATGGGGCAGCGCGGCGCGGGTGAGGCGCAGCAAGCTATAGGCGGAGATCTCCAGCGCCTGGGAGAACTCGGCGCTGGACAGCTCGGAGATGGGCTTGCCGAACGTCTCCAGCGGAGCGAAGCCGATGGAGTGGACCATGACATGGAGCGGTCCCCCCACGGCGGTGAAGAACGCGTCCACCTCGGCCGGGTCCGTGACATCGCACCGGTGGAGGCCATCCGGAGCGAAGTCCGCGTCCTTGAGGGCCTGCAGGACCCGGCTCTTGAAGCGCTGCTGGTAGCCCACGTGGATGCTGGCTCCCGCCTGCTTGAGCGCCCGTGCGACGTGCCAGGCGATGCTGTCCTCGTTGGCGAGGCCGAAGATCGCCGCTCTGGTTCCAGAAAGGTCGAACATCGCTGACTCCACTGGATGCGATGGGTTTCGATTGCACAGTATGAATCAAACACGGCCCCACCGCCGAGGTGGGAAGTGTGCTTTGGGTTTAGATTGCCCAGTATGAACCAGCACGAGCGGATTGCCATCGTCGGCATGGGCGCGGTGTTACCGGACGCATTGGATGTGCCGGCCTTCTGGAACAACATGCTGACGCGCCATTGCTCGATCGCTCCCGTTCCCGAGCAGATCTGGCCCTCTTTCCTATTCGATCCCTCGCGCAAGAACGCGGAGCGGCCGTACTCCCGCCTGGGGTCGGTGGTGAAGGGGCTCTCCTTCCATGCGAAGGAATTCGGCCTGGCGCCATCCACCGAGCCGCAGCTGGACCTCTCCCAGAAGGCGGCGCTCCTGGCCTCGCGGCAGGCGCTGGCGGACTATGGGATTCGTGGCCCCACGGAGGGGCTGAACGCGGCGGTGTACTTCGGCAACCTCCAAGGGGGCACGCAGGCCAAGGGTGAAGCCTGGTTCCGTCTCCTCCACCCGGTGCTGGAGGAGACGGTGGCGCGGCTGCCGTCCGTCCGCGGTCTGCCGGAGGCGGTAAGAGGCTCGCTGACCGAGGAGCTCCGCGCCTCCTGGTACAGCCAGTTCAAGAGCGTGGACGGAGACTCGCTCCCCGGCCTGCTGGGGAACATCACCGCCTCTCGGGTGGCTCACTACTTCAACTTCCAGGGGCCCGCGCAGGTGGTGGATGCGGCCTGTGCCTCGGGGCTCGCGGCGGTGGACAACTCCTGCCGGTTGCTGCTGTCGGGCAAGTGCGATCTCGCGGTGACGGGGGCGGTGGACTTCCTCATGGATATCCCGTCCTACGTGGGCTTCTGCCTGATGGGGGCGCTCTCCGCGGAGGGGAGCTTCCCCTTCGACAGACGGGCCAACGGCTTCATCATGGGTGAGGGCGCGGCGGTCTTCGTGCTCAAGCGCCTCTCCGATGCGCGCGCGGCCGGGGATCGGATCTACGCGGTGATCCGGGGGATCGGCTCCTCCTCGGATGGCCGTGGCCGTTCGCTGGTGGCGCCCAACCCCGATGGACAGATGCGCGCGATGTCGGAGGCCTACCGGCAGGCCGGCGTGGATCCGGCCACCGTCGGGTACATCGAGGCGCACGGGACGGCCACACCCCTGGGAGATCCGGTCGAGATCCACGGCATGCGCGAGATCTTCAAGGACGCCGGCAGAGGGCAGCTCGCGATCGGCTCCGTGAAGGGCAACCTGGGCCACCTCAAGGGGGCGGCGGGTGCGGTGGGGTTGCTGCGCGCGGCCCTGGCGCTCCATGAGGACACCCTTCCACCGCACGCCGGCTTCGAGACCCCCAACCCGCGCTGCGAGCTGGAGTCGTCGCCCTTCCGCGTGCCCCGGGAGCCGCAGGGCTGGGATTCGAAGGTCCGGCGCAGCGCGGTGAGTGCGTTCGGGTTCGGCGGCATCAACTACCACGTGGTGCTGGAAGAGGCGGAGCCCGGCACGGCCCGGAAGCGTGCGCCCCGGCCGACCCAGCGCCCAGGGCTGCCGCTGGGGCTGGGAGTGATTGCCCTGGGCGCGAACAGCCGCCAGGATCTGCTGGCGGAGCTGTCCAGGCTCCGCGCCGAGGCCCCCTCCGCGCGGGCTCTGGCGGAGCGCCTGTGCGCGCGTCCGCTGCTGGGTGAGGCCCCTGTCCGGCTCGCCTTCTTCGCCGAGGACGCGGAGAGCTGTGCCAGGTGCCTGGAGGCCGCGGGCACCTTCCTGGAGAAGGGCGGCAGCACCGCGAGGCTCGATGCGCTGGGGATCTCCTTCCGCGAGGGCCCGGTGGTGGGGGGCGGGGTGGCCTTCATGTTCCCCGGCCAGGGCAGCCAGTACGTGGGGATGCTGGATGAGCTCCGCAAGCGCTACCCCCTCGTCCAGCAGGCGCTCGACGAGGCCGACGAGGTGATGAGCGCGCTCCTGCCCCGGAAGCTGTCCTCCTATCTCTACGTGGAGCCGGGCCAGGATCCGGATGATGCCTTCATCGAGTTGACCCGGACCGAGATCCTCCAACCGGCGATGCTCGCCTGTGACGAGGCCCTGCGGCGGCTGCTGACTCCGCTGGTGACCCCCCAGCTGGTCATGGGCCACTCGCTGGGGGAGTACGGCGCCTGCGTGGCGGCGGGGGTGCTCCAGTTCGGCCAGGCGCTCAAGCTGGTGTCCGCCCGCGGAGACGCGATGGCGAACGTCAAGACGGAGGACCCCGGGCTGATGCTCGGGGTAGGCGCGGGCGAGGCCCAGGTGCAGCAACTGCTCCAAGGCATCGAGGGCTACGCCGTCATCGTGAACAAGAACTGCCATACCCAGACGATCGTCGGAGGGGCCACGGCGGCGGTGGAGGCAGCGGACGCCCGGATGAAGGCCGCCGGCCTGGAGACGGTGTTCCTGCCGGTGTCGCATGCCTTCCACTCGGCCATCGTCTCGCCGGCCAGCGAGCCCCTGCGGCGCGAGCTGGACAAGATGGAGGTGAAGGCCCCGCGGGTGCCCATCCTCTCGAATGTCACGGGCGACTACTATCCGGACGGCCCCAGCGCGACGGAGTGGATTCGCGCCACGCTGGCCCAGCAGCTCGCCAGCCCGGTCGAGTTCATCCAGATGGTGGAGCGGGCCTATGCCGATGGGGTGCGCACCTTCATCGAGGTTGGACCGAAGCGAGCGCAGGCCGGCTTCGTCTCCGACATCCTCAAGGGCCGGCCGCACCGGTCGCTGCACCTGTGTCACCCGAAGCTCGGAGAGGTGCAGACGCTGGGCCGCGCCATGGCCTCCCTCGTGGCCGATGGGCAGGTCCCCTACGGCGACCCCACGGCACGGCGGTCTGCTCCCGCGGGAGAGGTGGCGCCCCGGCCTCCCTTCCTTCCACCGATGCTGCCGATGAAGCCCACGGCCCCGGCCCCCGTGGCGCAGCCCGCCGCGGCCGCGGTCCCGCTCGTCCCCCTCATGGGCTCGTTCGCGGTGCTGGATGGGGTGAGCCAGGATCCGCGCTTCTGGCAATTCGTCGCGATGCAGGCGCCGCTGCTCGCCAATTACCTCGCCGGCTCCTACCGGGCCGCGCTCTCGCTCGCTCCAGGCGCGCCGGCGCTCCAGGCGTTGCCCGGGCTCCCTCCCGTGGCGCCGGAGGCGGCCCCCGCGCCCGCTCCCATCGCCCCGCCCGCGTCCGTCGCCCCACCCGCTGCCCCAGGTCCCATCACGGACTTCACCAGCTGGGTCCTCGAGCGGGTGGCGGCGAAGACCGGGTACACGAAGGAGGAGCTGGACCTCGATAGCCAGCTCGAGTCCGAGCTGGGCGTGGACAGCATCCGGCAGATCGACGTGGCGATGTCGCTGCGAGACGAGCTCCAGCTGCCCCCGGATGACCGCTTCCGCCTCTCGGACTACCCGACGCTCCGGAAGTTGATCGGCTACCTGGAGCAGAGGATGGCCGCCGTGCGCGGCGCTCCCCCTCCGGGCGCTCCCATCCCCGCGGCTTCTGCTTCTCCAGCCGTGGAGCTGACCACCCGGGTCCTCCAGCGGGTGGTCCAGAAGACCGGCTATGAGCTCTCCGAGCTGCAGCAGAACCTGGACGCGAACCTCGAGTCCGAGCTTGGCATCGATAGCATCCGTCAGATGGAGGTGCTCCTCGCGCTGCGGGAGGAGTTCAAGTTCACGGGGGATGATGGCTTCCGGCTGTCCAACTACCCCACGCTCCGCAGCCTGATCGCCTACCTGGAAGAACGGGTGGGCGGAGGAGGCCCGCAGCGCCCTTTTGACGTTGCCCGGCCGGCGCCCATCGCCGAGCCGGGTGACGCGGAGCCGCTGAAGGCACCTCTCTTCGCTCGCAGGCTCTTCCTCGAGGCGGCGCCGCCAGCGCTCTCCGCCAGGCACCGGCCGCTGGCCGTGCTCTGTCCGGACGCTGACCCGGAGGCCCCCTGGCAGAAGCTGCCTGGACGCAAGGTGATGATCCCGCCCTCCATGAGCGAGGATGAGATCCAACAGTCGCTGGGCAGCCTCGAGGGCGTGAACCTGGTGGATGCCTGTGCCCTGGCGCCAGGAAAGGGCTCGGCCACCGCCGCGGCACAGGCCGCGCTCAGGCGTGTCTTCCGCGTGGCGAGGGCGATCAGCCGCTCTCCGGGGCGGCCCGCGCGGGTGGTGGTGCTCACCAGGATGGGCGGAGGGCTGGGGCTGGAACCAGGGGCGTCCACCACCACGGAGGCGCTCGCGGGCTCGGCCGCGGCGGCAGGCGCCTGGAAGAGTGTGGGCCGGGAGTGGTCGGAGGAGAAGACGCACGTCGCGGTGACCGTGGCGGACCTGTCCAGCTCGCCCACCGCCGAGGACCTGGAGGCGCTGGGTGCCGAGCTGAGCGCGGAGACCGGGCCCCTGGAGGTGGCGTTCCACCAGGGAGTGCGCCGGGCTCCGGTCCTGAGGGCCGCGGCGCTCTCCCAGGGGGAGCTGCCGCGCGGCGGGGTCGTGCTCCTCGTGGGTGGAGCCAGGGGCATCCTCTCCCGGGCCTCGCTGGAGCTGGCCCGAGCAGGCTACCGGCTCGCGCTGGTGGGCAGGACCCCGCGAGGGAGCGTGGCGGCGGGCCTGGATCGGACGCGCATCCGCGCGCTGGCCAGGGAGAAGGCGGGCGCGGGGGCTTCCACCTCCGAGGTCAACCGCCAGGCGGAGCTCCTGACGCGGCAGGCGGAGGTCGAGGCGACCCTCGAGGAGCTGTCACGGATGGGAGCCGAGGTGCTCTACCTCTCCGCGGATGCCTCCCGCCCGGAGGAGATGATCGCCGCGGTAGAGGAGGTCCGGCGGCGCTTCGGCAGGCTGGACGCGGTGATTCACGGGGCGGGCGTGGATCAAAGCAAGAGCCTGCTCTCGAAGCGGGAAGAGGAGCTGGACCAGGTCCTGCTGCCCAAGGTGGCGGGGCTGGAAGCGCTGGCTCGGGCCGCAGCACCCGCGAAGCTCTGCACGATCGGCTCCGTGACCGGGAGGTTCGGCAACGCGGGGCAGATCGACTACGGCGCGGCCAATGAGGTCCTCTCCAAGCTCTGCCTGGCCTTCGGTGGCACGGCGTTGGACTTCACCGCCTGGGCGGACGTGGGCATGGCCGTGGTCTTCGCGCCAGTGATGCGGGAGCGCGGCATGGATCTCCTCCCTCCCGGGGAGGGGGTGAAGATCCTTCGCGCGGCCGTGGGGCCGGGTGCGCCCGGCGAGTGGGTGATCTGCGGCAGGCTCCCGGGTGTGCTTGCCTTCGAGCCGCCACTCCCCACCCGGAACCAGCTGTTCGTTCCAGGCGCGGAGCGCGTCGACTCCTTCTCGCTGGCGATGGAGAACTGCGCCTTCCTGAGAGATCACCGCGCGACGAGTGGAGGGCTGCTGCCCGGAGTCGTGGGGCTCGAGCTGATGGCCTTCGCGGCGAGAACCGTGGCCCCCGAGCTGCCGTTGACGTCCATCAGGGGCCTGTCCTTCGCCGCTCCGCTGAAGGTGTTCGCGGACAAGCCGAGGGAAGCCACCGTGCGGGCAGAGCGCGGGCAGGCAGGCCCCGAGGGGCTGATCACACGGGCACACATCCAGGTAGGGGACACGCTCCATCACCGGGCGGAGCTGCTCCTGGGCGGAGCCCTCCCCGTACCCGAGGCGCCCACGGCCCGCCCCACGGCTCCCGGCCCTGACGCGGAGGCCATCTACCGGTTCTTCTTCCATGGGCCCTCCTTCCAGGCCGTGGAGTCGACCTGGATGTCCGAGCACATGTTGCTGGCCCGCTCCAAGCCGCTCCGGCCGCCGCTGGGCGAGGACCTTGCCCCCTCGGCCCGCGTCCGGGCCATGGCGCGGGAGGTGGCCCTTCAAGCCGCTGGCATCTTCCTCTGGGCCGCGCGCAAGCAGGCCGGGCTGCCCGTGGGAATCCAGCAGGTGCACATCCTCCAGGAGGCGCGAGAAGGCGAGCAGGTGGAGGCCACCGCGGCGCCGCGGTCGCACCTCGGGACGGCCAGCCGGTTCGACGTGTGGCTACGGGGAGATGACGGGAGGCTCCTGGAAGCGTGGAGCGGGCTCGAGTTCCAGAAGCTCGCCGATGTCTGATGTGAGGAGCCTTCGGAGGGCTCCTCTTCGCGCGGCAGTGCTCAGCAGCTCAGCGGTTCCCCCATCCTCGTCCATCGTTCCCGCATCCAGCGGTGGTTGCACCACGCCCGCGTCGCTCCCAGCATCCAGCGGTGGTTGCACCACGCCCGCGTCGCTCCCCGCATCCAGCGGCGGTTGCACCACACCCGCGTCGCTCCCCGCGTCCAGCGGTGGTTGCATCACACCCGCGTCACTCCCCGCATCCAGCGGCGGTTGCACCACGCCCGCGTCGCTCCCCGCGTCCAGCGGTGATTGCATCACACCCGCATCACTCCCCGCATCCAGCGGCGGTTGCACCACGCCCGCGTCACTCCCCGCATCCAGCGGTGGTTGCACCACACCCGCGTCGCTCCCCGCGTCCAGCGGTGGTTGCACCACACCCGCGTCTCCGCGCGATGAGCGTGACGTTCGTTTCTTGGTTCTCGCTGTGCCCGATGGGGTCACCCCCGCATCTCCGGCTCCTCCGATGGCCTCTTGCGGCGTCCGCGCCGGAGCGAGCTCCTCGGACACTCCCGCGTCCCCGGCGCCTCCGATGGCTTCTTCTTGCTGCGTCCGCGCCGGAGCGAGTCCCTCGGCCACTCCCGCGTCCCCGGCGCCTCCAATGTCATCTGTCGGCTTGGGCGCTCGCTCCCACACCCACAGAATCCCGGAGAACACCACGACGGTGAGGGCGATGACGAACCCGACCGCGCCCCACCGACGCCATTGGGCTCCGGGTCCCGGAGTGGGCTCTCCGGGTGGACGCCCTCCACCGAGCGCGGCCTGGATGGCGCCGATGAGGTTCGCCATGTCGGTGCGGAACCGGGGATCGCTGATCTCGATGGCGTTGCGCCGGGCCAGGGGGGCGAGAGCCGGAGGAAGCTCCTCTTCGGAGGGGAAGGTGGCGCCGCCCACCAGCACGGGGATGACCCGCACGTTGCGCGACAGGGCCGCGGCCACCTCCAGCCGGACGAAGTCCCCGGGGTTGTCCAGCCGGCGCCGTCCCTGCTTGTCCCGGGCGTTGATCCACTGCGGGCCGATGACGACGAGCAGCACGCCGCACGAGCTGACTGCCTCCTCGATGGCGCGTACGAAGTCGGCGCCAGGCGCGATGGCCTCGATGTCCCGGAAGACGAGCCTCTCTCCGAAATGGGCCACCAGGTGGTCATAGAGCCGGCCCGTGTGCCCCGGACTGTCCTCCCGCCGGTAGCTGACGAAGATTCGTGCCATCCCTGCCCCCTCGGTCAGTGTTTGTCCGTCTGGGCCTCTCCCGGTTTCTTCTCGTGTCGCGCCTGCATCCGGGCCAGGGTGTCCCTCATCTCCTGCACCCAGCCCGTCAGCTCCGCTTGGAGGACGAATTCGGTGCTGTCGATGAGGTTCTCGAAATTGCGGCGTCGGCCCTGCTCCTCGAGGGAGAGGGCGCTCCACCAGGCCTTGATGTTGTCCAGGTCGGTCGTGGACTGGTGGTACTTCATCAGACGGCTCTCGGCCTGCTGGTAGCCCAGCCAGGCGGTGACGGACGTCACCAGCGACGTCGTCAGGGCCACCCAGAGCTCCGCCCCCATCGCCGCCAACACCGTGCCCGTGCCGCTGGCGAGGATGGTGAGCCACTGCATCCGGTGGGCGCTCCGATCGAGCCTGTCTATCTTCCGCCGGTAGTAGCCGAGCTGATCATCCAGGCGGTAGCGGACGTACCGGAAGGGGGTGAGCCAGCTGAAGCCGTCATCGCCGGGGGCCAGTGAACCGGGAGGGGGCAGTGGGCCGCGGTAGGTGCGCGGTGCGGAGAGGTTGGCCTCTGTCTGCAGGAGCTGGCGGCTGATGGACTTCATCCGGCTGGCCAACCGGCTCTCACAGGAGAACCGGCCCGACCTGGGCTCGCTCCGCTGGCCGATGCGGCAGCGATAGCGGAAGATCTCCTTCTTGAGTGCCTCGGCGTGCGCGCGCAGGAGGATCCACCGGGTGCCGGCCTTGAACTGGCTGGAGGCGGCCACCAGCACGGTGACCGCCGCGGCCAGGAGCACGATGAGCATTCTCAACAACCCATCCACCCGGCCCTTCTCCTCGATGAGCCTCAGGAGGATCAGTTGTGTGTCGAGCAGGGCGATGAACGTGCCCAGGAAGCCCAGGGTCAAGCTCCAGAACTGCAGTCGCCGGAAGATGCGCTGCTGCCGGGTGGAATTGGCGTCGTAGAGGGCGAAGCGCTGCCAGGCCAGCTTGAGGATGGAGTCCTCGCGCAGCTCGCGGTGGAGCAGGTGCTTGAGGTCGCGCGGCGAGCCGTTCACCGGGAAGAGGCAGATGTCGCCATCGGAGAGGATCTCCGCGAGGACCGGGTCGGCGATGTCGGAAGAAGGCCGGGACACCTGGGTGGAGAGCTCGTCCGCCAGCCGGCCGGAGCCCTGGAGGACCACCAGGGGCCAGTGATGGCGGACGGCGGCGAGGGCCTCCTGCCGGGCGACGTCCCCGCCGTTGGCGAGCACCACGACCACGGGGATGCCGCCCTCGGCGAGCGCGGAGGCGAGCGTGTAGAGGGTGGGCGTCTCCCCGCCCCAGGTGTCGCCTTCCACCAGGACGAAGTGGGTGTGGTTCTCGTCGAGCGGCGTCCGTTCCCCGGCGCCATTCCCGGAGGGGCCTCCGGGCCAGGTGACGAGCTGCGAGGGAGCCACGCCGACGAGCAGCGAGCGGTAACCGCGCTCGGCCACCCCCTGACCCATGAGGGCCATGACGCCGGACCAGGTGCCGCCATCGAGGATGAGGGCTCCCGTCTCCACGGCGCAGCGGGCCACCCCTCGGCTGAGGAGTTGCCGCAGACGCGCGTTCAGTTCAGGCGCCAACCCGTTGGCACCTCCGAGCAGGAGGATGAGGGCGCGAGGCCGGGGCAGGTCGAGCGCATGGATGAGCGCGCGAGGATCTTCCCCGGGCGAAGCACGTACCCACTTCGCACGGTTCCCATTGGGAAAGGGGATGTCCCCGGTGCGGGGCTCCGACATGGACGGAAGGTAATGCCAGCTCCGACCTCCTCCCATCCGTCCGAGGGGATGTAGCGGTGTCCGTCTCAGACCTGTTACCCCGACCTTCGGATACGCGACCCTCCTCCGCGCATCCGGGGAAGAGGGCTGTCATGAAGGCAGCACGGGATATCGCCCTCCGGGGCTGAGCGGGAAAGGGCTCCTGGCCGTCAGGCTTCGGCGCCCTATCCTCCACCTCGGAGGCTCAGTCCGCCATGTCCATCAGATCGCACCAAGGCTCGCGCTTCGCCCTGGCAGTCGGACTCATCCTCATGCCAGTCCTCGTCCTGGCTCAGGCGCCCGAGAGCCCCAAGCCGTTCGAGCTGACACCCAACCTGGTCCTGGCGATGTACGGCCTGGGCATTGCCGCCATCACCGTCGCGTGGGTGGCCATTACCTGGCTGTTCGCCCGGAAGAATGCCTTGGGTGATCTCATCGATCTCGTGAAACGGGGGCCGCTCATCAAGTTCGTCACGGTGACGTACATCATCATCGTCATCGTCACCCTGAGCCTGGTGGGGCAATTGGAGAGCTCGCATGTCTCGACGCTGCTCGGGGCCATCGCCGGGTACGTGCTGGGAGATCGCGGGCGGGACGAGCGGGTCGTCGAGGAGAACTGCCCCGAGCCGCGGCCCTCCCGAGCCGGCGCGCCTCCCCCACCGCCGGATCCGAAGCAGGCCTCGGAGGGGCAGCACCCGCCCTCGGAGTTCCACTCATGAGCAGCCGTCCCTTGCGGTTGTCGCTGGCTCACAGAGTCCCCGTGCACCGCGACCAGGGCACGTGGCGGGCCGCTCTCCAGTGGCTCATCCGGAACAAGCTCCATGTGGCCGCCTGCTCACTCGCGGCGACCTGGGCCTGGGGACGCATGATGGGCATTCCCCTCCTGGGGGTGGACCTGTTCGTGGTTCCGGTGCTGGTGCTCAGCATCTACCAGTGGAACAGGCTCAACGATGTCCTCGAGGACGCGGTGAACTGTCCAGACGAGCTCGCCGCGGCCGAACAGGCGCGGGGGCTCATCCGGGTGTCCTGCCTTCTCGGGTCGATTCTCGCGCTCGGGGGTGCCCTGCTCGTGGGGCGCGCGACCGGTGTGCTGGTGGTGTTGATCGGACTGCTGCTCGGCTGGCTCTATGCATTCCGCTCCCGAATGGAGAGCTTCGGCCTGAAGCGTCTGTTCGGCATCAAGAACGTGAGCAGCGCATTCGGATGGACGCTCATGACCGTCCTCTATCCCGGCCTGCATTCCGGCGCCGGCCTCGGAGTGGCATTCTGGGTCGCCGCCGCCTGCATGTTCCTGGCGGTCTGGACGGTGGAGGTCCTCTGGGACATCCGTGATGTCCGTGGAGATGCCGTGGCGGGCATCCCCTCGTTGCCGGTCGTGCTGGGCGTTCCGGCCGCGAGACGTCTCGTCCACGTGGGCAATCTGCTGATCGTGGCGCTCGTTGGGACAGCCGTCCTGACCCGGACGCTGCCTGGCATCTGGGCCCTCATCCTCATCAACCCGCTGCTCACCTTCGTGTGGCTGCGGTTCGACATCGAAACAGGGCGCGGCTGGTCCCACCTCCTCGTGCTCATGCAGACGCTGCTCCTCTTCGGACTTGGTGTGCTCTCCGGTTTCAGCCGCTAGGCACCCCAGGCCGCGTGCTGGCATCTCCCGGCAGCGCCTTCTCCTGCTCTGAGAATTCCGCACGGGTGCGGATACCCGCGAGGAACCCCGTTGCGTGCGGTCGACACGCGGGTGCGTGGTCACCACACGCGGCGAACAGGGAGCGCCGCCCTCCTCCCGCGGCATATCCCGCGGAGCTCCTCTCTGAAGCCGCTCGAATGGCCGCGCTGGCACGCCAGATGCTGAAGCACCGGGACATGGGAACCCGAGTCAGGGAGAGGGGCGCCCAGAACCCGTGCACAAGCCCGTGAACGGGTACGACCATCCAAGAGAAACAACCGCATGAGAAAGCACCATGTCTTGAAGCCGCTCGCCGCGCTGCTCGCGGGCTTGTACCTGTCCGCCTGCGGGCCCACCGTTCCCACCGGGGCGGATGAGCTCTCCGAGCTGGGGCAGGTCTCCGCGAAGGCGATCTGCGAGACCTGCCCTCCGCCTCCGCCTCCCCCTCCGCCTCCCCCTCCCAATCCTTGTGGAAGCACCACCTACCACGTGCCCCCGACCTCGGAACCGTGGCCAACGGATTGGGCCTGGATGCACCAGGCCACCCATGAACAAGCCAGGCGCATGGGCTACGCGACTGGCTTCCGCAATCATCACCAGGCCGAGAAAAATGGCACCATCTTCAACGGCACGTTCCTGGTGAAGCACGGCTCCGCCACCTGGCGTGACGTCCCGGTGTCCGAGCTCGGGAACGCCTCCATCGAGAACGTCCCGGAGATGTTCCGGGCCGCGCACAGATACGCCACCAGCAATGGATTCGTCGGAGCCCTTCCGACCTTCCACATGGGCAACGTCAACGGCGTGGAGGTCCGCGGAGTCCACTTCTGGGGCTCCGACGCAGTCGAGTTCCGTGAGGTGCCTTCCTGCGAATTGGGCTTCCCCGCCACGGCGGACGTGGGCCATCTGTTCCGTGCCGCCAACGATTACTCCGTGCGCAATGGGCTCCCCGCCGCGTTTCCGACCTTCACCTTTCGGTTCACGAGCGAGCGCGTGATCATGTTCGGGCTGATCATCTTCAAGCCGGGCCTGGTGGACTGGATGGACGTCCCGCTGCAGGAATTCCGCGATGACTGCGGTGGCGAGAACCAGCTCGCGTGCTACGGCAACAGCTACCTCGGCTGCGATATGGGCAAGCGGTACTATTACCTGGACTTCCACGGGGGCGGCACCCAGCACACCTGCCATTCGCGGCCGTGCGGAGTGGAGGGCAGTCGCTGCTGCCTCGAGCGGACCATTTCGTGCGGGGACGGCCTGTTCTGCAATTCGACCGACCGCTGCGAGCAGATTCCCCCCCCGCCTCCTCCGCCCTGTGGTGGGAATGGCGAGGAGTGCTGCCCCACCAGCTCGCCCTGCGATAGCGATACGTCGGCGGCGCTCAGCTGCATCAGCAATGTCTGCCGCTACACGAGCGGGACTGATTTCGTCACCCTGCGCACCGCCATCAATACCTGCGGTCCGTACTCGGTGACCGGCGTCGGCAACCCGACGCAGGTCGGCATGGAGTCCGATGACATGCTGATCACCACCGTCAAGAACAGCAGCCCCTACAACGCCAGCTTCACGCATGTCGACAAGTATGGTCGCCGCTCGGTGGTCTTCCTCGATTCCGGTAAGTCAATCGATTTGACCTCGGAGAACCTGACCTACCGTGGGTCGTGGAGTTCCACGCTCGACGTCGAATGCAGCAAGGCGCCGTCGAGCGTGAGTCTCCAGGTGGGCTGGCGCAGGCCGTAGTTCGAGCGTCTTCGCCCCGCGGGCCTGGCGTCCGTGAACCAGACGCCAGGCCCGCCTCACCTCACCAGGTGTTCTGGGTGTCGGGGATTCAGGGTGGGTAGAGGAAGCGCCTCCTGCTGGATGACCCGGTCGCTGAGCGAGCAGGCATCAGCGGCGGAGACACCCGCGCTCCGGGTTGATCGCCGCGCGGGTCGGGCCCAGCTTCCCTTCATGAAGCTGCCCGTCATGCCTCCGGTGTCGCCCATGCTCGCCAGGCTGGAGCGAGAGCTTCCGGGGGAAGGCGAGGTGTTCTACGAGCCGAAATGGGACGGCTTCCGCGCCATCGTCTATCGCGACGGGGACGAGGTCATCCTCGGCAGCCGCAACGAGCGGCCGATGACGCGCTACTTCCCCGAACTCGTCGAGTCGATACGCACGCATCTGCCGCGCCGC
The DNA here is from genome assembly GCF_024623785.1 of Archangium lipolyticum. NCBI lineage: Bacteria > Pseudomonadati > Myxococcota > Myxococcia > Myxococcales > Archangiaceae > Archangium > Archangium lipolyticum. The sequence continues at coordinate 28,171 of NZ_JANKBZ010000036.1, read as the reverse complement.
TGCGTCGTCGACGGTGAAATCGTCATCGTGGGCGAGGACGGCGGGCTCGATTTCGACGCGCTGTTGCAGCGCATCCACCCGGCGGCTTCACGCATCCGGAAGCTCGCGGTGGAGACGCCCGCCTCGTTCGTGGCTTTCGACCTGCTCGCGCTCGACAAGCGGGACTTGCGGCCGCGGCCCTTCCACGAGCGCAGGACGTTGCTCCAGAAAGCGCTCGCGGGTGTCCGCGCGCCGATCCACCTCACGCCTGCCACGCGCAGCCGCGAGGTGGCCGAGACCTGGTTCCGCCGCTTCGAGGGCGCCGGGCTCGATGGTGTCGTCGTCAAGCCGCTCGCCCTGCCGTACCTCGAAGGCAAGCGCGAGATGTACAAGGTGAAGCACGAGCGCACCGCGGACTGCGTCGTCGGTGGCTTTCGCTGGCACAAGGACGGCCAGGGCATCGGCTCGTTGGTGCTCGGCCTCTACGATGCGGGAGGCACGCTGCAGCACGCGGGCGTCGCCACGGGGTTCACCGCGAAGCAACGGGTGGAGCTCGCGAAGAAGCTCGAGCCGTACCGGAAGCGGGCGATGGAGACGCACCCCTGGCGCGAGTGGGCGGAGGTGGTGGACGACGCGGTCCGGATGCCGGGGGCCCAGAGCCGCTGGAGCGCGAAGCGCGACCTGAGTTGGGAGCCCGTGCGCCCGGAGCTCGTCGTCGAGGTGGCGTACGACCACCTGCAGGGCATGCGCTTTCGTCACGCCACGCACTTCCGGAGGTGGCGCCCGGACCGGACGCCGCGCTCGTGCACCTACGCGCAATTGGAGCGCTCGGTCCCGGCCGAGCTCGCCGATGTCTTCGCCTCCGGGCCCGAGGTCTCCCCGGCCCATTGAATGCGCCGTTCCTGACGCCGGCTCAACGGCTTCCGCCGCGACGCGGCTGTCGCTTCGCACGTGCCGCGAGCGCCGGTTTCGCGCGGAGAGCGCCCTCGCGGGGCGGCGCACGGAGCGGTTCGTCCTTCTGCTTCTCGAAGTGCGGAGGGAAGGGAGCTTCACCGAGCCCCGCGGCTTTCTGTCGCTCGAAGAGCTCGAGAAGGCTGTCGAGCGTGAAGGCACGCGCATCCATCTGTTCCCAGACGTCGCCAAGCTTCTTGTAGCGCCGGGGTACCGTGGCGAGCGTGAGCTCCTCGGGCTCCACGTCCGCGACCTCGTCCCAGCGCAGCGGGCAGGACACGCGCGCTTCGGGGTTGGCACGCACGGAATAGACAGACGCGATGGTCCTGTCCTTCGCATTCTGGTTGAAGTCCACGAACACCCGCTGGCCGCGCTCCTTCTTCCACCAGGCGCTCGTCGCCTTGCGCGGCATGCGCCGCTCCACCTCACGCGCGAGCGCGAGCGCGGCGTGGCGGACCTGGGTGAAGTCCCAGTGCGGTGCGAGCCGGACATAGACGTGAATGCCGCGCGACCCGGACGTCTTCGGGTATCCAACGAGCCCGTGATCCTCGAGCACCTCGCGCACGCACAGGGCGACCTCACGCACGGTGGAAAAGCGCACACCCGGCTGCGGGTCGAGGTCGATGCGGAGCTCGTCCGGGTGCGAGAGGTCGCTCCGGCGTACCGGATGGGGGTTGAAGTCCAGACAGCCGAGGTTCACCGCCCAGACGATGTGCGCCAGGTCCACCGGGCAGAGCTCGTCCGCGCTCCGGCCGCTGGGAAAGGTCACCGCGGCGGTCTGGAGCCACTCGGGCGCGCCGGCCGGAACCCGCTTCTGGAAGAAGAACGCGCCTTCGGCACCGTCCGGGTAGCGCTTGAGGGCGCACGGGCGCTCGCGGACGCCGCGCAGCACGCCTTCACCGACGGCCAGGTAGTACTCGATGAGGTCGAGCTTCGTCTCGCCGCGCGCGGAGAAGAAGACCTTCTCCGGCCGGCTGATGCGCACGTGACGGCCCGCGACCTCCAGGTGGGTGAACGCGTCGGACATGTCCTCAAGGTAGATCCACACGTGACGGGTGAACGGAGTGAGGGGGGGAGCGCCCGACTGCCCGGCGGGCGAGCACGTGGAGGACGAAGGCCTCGTTCGTGTCCGGGTCATCCGTGAAGACGCAAGACGCGACGCATCCAGCGCCGCCATCTGTCCCCGGCACGCGGAACGTAGGCCCGGTCGGCGGAGAGCGAGAGGCTCACCTCGGTGCCCTTTCCCACGCCGCTCAGGATGTCCAGGCGCGCCCCCATCTTCTCCGCCCGCTCGCGCATGCCGCGAAGTCCCCAGTGGCCGGCCCGGCCAGCGCTGAGGATTGACGACTCGATCCCTCGCCCATTGTCGCGGAAGCGCAGGCGCAGCGCGTCCACGCCATACGAAATCCCGGCTTCGATCTCGCTCGCGTCCGCGTGCTGGAAGGCATTGAAGAGCGCCTCCCGGCCGATGCGGTAGAGCTCATCGGCGACGAGCGGATCCACCGGGCGCGACGCCCCTTCGACGAGGACGCGAAAGGCCGGGGCGTCATTCCCGCCGAACTCGCCCGCGAGCGTCGTGAACGCGTCCGCGAGGTCCTGCATGCCGCCGCTCGACGCGCGCAGCTCCCGCACCCGGTCGCGGCCCTCGACGAGCACGTCATCCGCGCGGTCGAGCACCCGCTCCAGCCCCTCCCGGAGCTCGCCCCGAGGCAGGCGCGCGGTGGCCACCTGGAAGTGCAGCATCAACCCCTGGATGCCCTGCAACAGCGTGTCGTGAAGCTCTCGGGCGATCCGCTCGCGCTCGGCATGGCGCTCCTCCAGGCGCTGGCGCACGCGCGCCGTCATCTGCCGCAGGCGGAGGACGTACAACAGCCACAACACGCCCGACGCGGCGAGCACACAGAGCACCAGGAACCCGCGGGTCTCGAAGAACGTCGGCTCGATCTCGAACGCGACCGATGCGCCCTGCTCGTTCCACACGCCATCGTCGTTGGCCGCGATGACATGGAAGCGGTAGTGGCCCGGCCCGAGGTTCGTATAGATGGCCTCGCGCCGTGTTCCCGGGTCCTGCCAGCCATCGTCCACGCCCTCGAGGCGGTAGCGGAAGGCGACACGCTCGGGCACGGCGAGGCTGAGCGCGCTGTACTCGATCTTCAAGCCGCGCGTGAGCGGCGGCAGCCGGAGGTCTGCCCGCGGCGCATGACGACGGTCACCGGCGATGAGGGAGCGAATCACCACGGACGGAGGCAGGGGGTTGTGGTGGATGCGTTCCGGATCGATCCACGCGAGCCCGTTCGTCGCGGCGAACCAGAGTTTCCCGTCCGTGCCTTCGACCAGCGTCGGCAGGGGACGGACCTGCTGCGCGGCTCCCGGCATGCCGTCCTGCATGTCGAAGAGCTTGAAGGGCATCTGGAAGCCCGGCTCGGCGAGCGCCCGGCGGAGGTCGTCCGCCGAGATGCGCACGGCGCCCGCGTTACCGTTCACCCAGAGCGTCCCATCCCGCGTTCGTAGCAGACCCGTGACACCGGTGAGCACGTCCGGCCGCGTGGCGACGAGCGGACGGAAGCGTCGCCCGTCGAAGGCGGCCAGTCCCAGCTCACCGCCCACGAGCGCGTCCGGGCCCGGGAGGATCGCGCTCACGATGCCCGTCCGCAATCCGTCGGCCTCGGAAAACACCCGCGCCGTGGGGCCATCCACGATGGCCAGCGTATTCTGGCCGTACCCCAACCACACGCGCCCCTGCTCGTCTGTCACGGCGCGGGTGGCAGGCAGCTCCGGCAGGTCGGCGATCCCCCCACGCGGTGTCCACGTGTCGCCGTCCAGCCTGTAGACGATCGACGCACGAAAGGACATCCACAGCCGCCCGGCACCGTCGCGCGTGATGGCCTGCACCTTGACGCCCTCTTCCTTCTTCGGAATGGGCAGGGGTGTGACCTTCCCGTCAGCGAAGCGCCACGCGCCTGCGCGACCGGCCAGCAGCATGCCGCCGTCGGTATCGCGATAGGCCGCCGTCACTTCGCCGGCGAAGCCAGGCACGAGGCTCGGGAGCGGATCCAGCCGCCACAAGCGATCGATATCGGGGCTATCGGACGCCGTTCCGGCCCACATCTCGCCGGCTTCACCGGGCAGCAGAGCGAAGTACACCAGCGGCTTGGGAAACCGGACGGTCATGACGTCGTTGCGCCGGAAACGGTCGAGCCCGAGTTTCGTCCCCACCCAGATATTGCCTTCACGATCCTCCAGCAGGGTCATCGAGACATCGGACGACAGACCCTCCAACGCCGAGAAGGTGTCGCCGGTGAGGGCCCGCCCGCGGAAGGGCTGGCCGAAGGCGTAGGGGGTCTCGGTACGACACAGGGAGACGGGACAGGAGACCGTCCAGAGGGCTCCCTCTCGGTCGAAGAGCAGCGGGCTCGCGTACCGTGACGCGGTTTCGGAGAATGTGGCCGACCGCGACGGCACGTCGGGACCGAGAAGCGGGCTGAATCCCCTGTCGTCGTACTTCCAAAGGGTTCCTTCGTTCGTGCGATGCAAGGAGGCGCCTGGACGTGCGTCCGTTTCGACGCGTTCGAAGCGCCGCGCACCGATGCGAAGCACATAGACGCCGTCGTCCCTGGAGGCCCACAGGGTGCCCGTCCGGTCTCGAACGAACGCGGTGTTGTCAGGTGCCGGGAAACCCCACCGCGCGTCGGCCAGCTGCCAGGCCCCCTGCTCGAGCACGTAGAGACCCTTGGCGGTCCCCACCCAGATCCGCCCGTCGCCATCCTCCTCGAAGGTCTCGATCGGAATGGCCTGAGGAAGGCCTTCCTTGGTGCCATGATGGGTGACCACGCCGCCCTCGAGGACGCTGGCGCCACCGTAGGAGTAGCCCACCCACAATCCACCCGACCGGGAGGCGAACAAAGTGCTGACCGAGCGCGGCGCCGTGCTTCCCTCCGGCAGCAGGTCGTATCGCTCGAACACGACCCCGTCGAAGCGCCAGAGCCCCGCGGACGTGCCCAGCCAGAGCCAACCGTCCTCGGTCTGCGCCATGACCCAGATCCCCGCGGGTGCGCCGTCCTTGAGCGTCCACGCGGTATGGTGGAAGTCCTTGATGACGCGGCCCGGCTCCGCGGCGTGCGCGCCGCCGAACGCGCAGCACATCAGCAAGCCGATGCCCGTGATGCATCCGAGCCACTCGCGTGACGTCATACCGGTGTTCTCCACGGAGCGGAATCTACACGCCGCGGGTATCACATCTGGAATCGAGGGAGAGGCGCGTTCTCATCTCCCGGCTGTTTCACACCCGGCGCGGTGTCCCGGTGGAATGCTGGCGGGCGACTGCTGGAAGCCGCCGTCGCGACGGCCACGCTGGAGCTCCCGCTCGCTCACGCCGTGGCGGCCTTGAAGGCGCAGAACTCGCCCGTGGTGACGTAGTTGTTCAAGGCGTCGTCGTTGGCCCGCAGCTTGTTGCCCTCCACCGAGAAGGAGAACTTCTCCCCGGTGGCCGGATCGTGGGCGGCGTAACGAATCTGCCCGCCCTCGGTGTACTTGCCGGTGATGGTCACCCAGTGATCGGTGCCATTGGCGCCACCCGCGCTGCCGGCCTTGTAGTGCACGCCCGCCACCACGGGACGGTCCGAGGTCAGTTCCTTGTCGATGGTGACCAGGGAACAACCCGACAGCCGCTTCGCCTTGAGACCCCGGGCCTGCGCCGCCACGTCCCACATGATGCCGTTGCCGGAGTCGCCCCCGTATCCACCGTGGGTGTCCAGGTACTCGTCGAGCTCCTTCGGGTTGATGGGCCGGCCGGAGATCTTGCTGATGGCCATGGCGGTGGACGTCATCGCACAACCCGCCGCATGAATGGTGAGGTTCTCCCTGGCACCGAGGTAGAGCTTCCCCCAGTCCTTGTCGCCCTGTTTGTAGAGCGGCACGCCGTCGATCATGGCCACCGACTTCATCGGTAGGGTCAGCGCCGGGTCCTTGCTCGGGGTCGTGCCCGCGGTGGTCCTGGTGCCCGCCGGCTTGCCCGACGTGATTCGAGTCTTTTCCTCCAGGAAGCGGGCCACCGCCGCCCGCGTCTTCGGACCGAGGAGGCCCGGGCCCGTCTTCATCTCCTGCTCGGTCATGTACCCATACTTGACGAGCAGCAGCTGCAGGTCCTTCACCAGTGGAGTCCCCTTCTCCCCCTGGGAGCCCGGAGAGGAGCTCTTGGGCGTCGGGCTCCCGGTCTTCGGCCCGGTCTGGGTTTGAGTCTTCGGCCCGGGCTGGGGCTGGCTCGGAGTCTGGGTGGAGACCACGAGCGGCGTGGTCGTGCTCGCGCCTCCGAAGAGGGGCGCCAGCGCTTGCGCGCGCGCCCAGATGTCACTGGAGTAGTCGTCGTTGGCGGTGCCCTGGTCGATGCCCTCCAGCGATCGCACGTTGGAGACACCGAAGTTGTAGGCGGCCACCGCGCCGCGCAGCTGCTGATCGCTCGGCCAGGAGGGGTGCTTCTTGATCACCGCCTGGTAGAACGACTTGAGGATGCCGGTGGCCTGTTCGATGTGCTCACGGCTGTAGGGCCCTCCCTTCAGGACGTGGGAGTGCTCGTTCACCTGCATGAGCCCGAAGTCGGCGCCATTACTCCCGTACCCGCTGTCATCGAGCTGGGCGCCGGCACGGGTCTCCCGGCTGGCGATGGCGGCCAGCAACGCCGGGGGCAGTCCGTACTTCTTGCCCATGGCGATGAACTCAGCGGCGTACTTCTGCAACCGGGGCAGGTCGGTCTTGGCCATCTGATGCGAGGCCTTCACCCCTGGGCTCAGCTTGTCCTGCTTCGCGGTGGCCGCCGAAGCGCCGGTGGAGTTGTAGCGAAACAAGATGTCATTGAGTGACATGACTCGGCCTCACGGAGACACCAGCAAGAGAGAGCCCGACTCGGCACTCTGACAATCGACTTGGGCCGTGGACAAGACCTGGGTTCACCGCCCCCACTCACACGCCGCAGCCAATAGGTAGCAGTGTAGGCTGAGCCGCATGAACGCCACCAGTACCCTGCTGATTCTCTCCCTGCTGGGCGCTCCGCCCGCGGCCTCCACCGATCCACTCTGCGCGAAACGCGAGCCCTGCCGCGTCGTGGAGACGCGCGACGCGGGCCAGGACGAGCAAGGCCATCCACTGCAGGTGAAGCGGCTGTCGCTCGGGTGGACGAGCCTGGAGACGGCCGCCCGGTTCACCGGGCGTCAATTCGGCCCCGAAGGACGCAAGGACCCGGGACCGAAGAAGGTGAAGGGGCAGTGCGAGGCCACCGAGTGGTGGCTGGTCCGCCCGGAGCAGCCCGCCCAGCTCCTGCTGTCCGTGTGCAACGACGGCCAGGGCGCCGTGCGCGAGGAGAAGCTGGCGGTGAGCAACAACCGTGTCCGCTACATGCAGTCGGGCGAGCGGCGCGGAACGCGGTTCACCACCACGCGGGTGCTACAGCTCTCCCCGCTGCGCCTGATGAGCGACAACAATGAATCCACCCGGGTCTCCCCCTCCGGACAGGAAAGAGAGGATGGAGAGTTCTGGGATTACGCGGCACTGCGCGGCGAGGTCGTCCGTGCTCCCTCCGAGTGCCGGCCGGGCCAGTCCTCGCTCGGAGAGCGTACCCTTCCGTACCTGCCCCAGGTGAAGGTGGACGAGGCCTATCTCCAGGGGGGGTGGAAGCAGACCGGGCTGGGCTCCGGAGAAGGCGAGTGCCACCTCGGGGCGAACGCCATCCTGCTGGGCAAGGAGCAACTCGGCAACCAACAGGACGCCTCCCTGAAGGCCCTGCTGGTGGCGGAGGACACGCTCATCGTCGAGGTGCTCGATGACAAGTGGACGGGCCCGAGCGCCACCTGGCTCAACGACGACCACGTGGAGCTCTGGCTGGCGCCGATGGCACCCCACCAGCTCACCGGCTGTGGCGCGCCCACGGAGGCGCAGAAGCCCATGCAGTGGAGCATCCGCATCGCCGATGGCAAGGTGTTCCCGGCCTTCGGGGCGCCCAAGGAGACGCTCGGAGTGGAGCGCGCGGTGCTGCCCGGTGGCAACGGCTACCGGCTGAAGGTGAAGCTGCCCACCCTGCCCTTCCTGGGCATCGGCCTCGTCTACAGCGACAGCGACAGCGGCAAGAAGCCGGAGTCGCGGGTGGCCACCAGCGAGCTGAAGCCCGGCAGACCGGAGACGCTCAACCCCGTGTACCTTGTGTACCCCGAGGAGGCCACCTGCGCGGTGCGGGAGGGGCAGCTCACCGTCGTGCAGGGCGAGCTCCAGGTCGAGCCCGCCCAGGCCGCGCTCCAGAAGAAGTGAGCGCCGGCCCGAGGCCGATCCTCGCTAGGAGGTCTTGGTGAGGGTCGGCTTCAGATTCACGTGCAGGCAGTTCTGCTTCCTCTCGATGATGGTGTTGAGCAGGGGGAACTTGCTGCCCTGCTCCCTGGCGCACTTCTGCACCGCGGCGTTGATGTCATCGATGCTGCCACCGGAGAGGTCGAACGCCAGCCCGGTGCGGTGGGGGCTCGAGCCGACCCGGGCGATCTTCAGCCCCTTCTTCTTCACGAGCCACTGGCGCTGCTTCTCGACGTCCTTCTCGAGCGGGTTGCCCTTGTGCCGGCCGTAGTACTTCTGGATGAGCCGCGCCTGATCGTCATCCGAGCGGTAGCCCGAGGTCATCACGGTGACCTTCGGCAGGTAGGGCAGCAGCACGAGGAACGCGGACTCGATCGGCTCAGTCAGGATGACATCGAGAAACATCCGCGCATGCTTCTTGGAGTAGCCCTTCAACGGCAGCATCTCCGAGGCGTTCTTCGTGGAACCGGACGCCTTCGGGGTGGCCTGCTTGGGCGCGGGGTTCTGCTGCTTGGGCGCGGGCTGCTGCTCCGACCCGATTCCCATCAGGCCCAGGAGGGAAGACGCCGGATGCATCTGGGTCAGGGCCAGGAGGTAATCGACCATGACACTGATGGTGGAGGGATCCTGCTTGGGTTCTTCCTTGCGGATCATCGGCCGCGCCTTGTCGGGGATCGCGAGCCGATCTCCCGGTTGGAGCGCATACCCCCCCTTCTTCTGGCGCTCCTTCATGAACGCGTTCCGCGGATGGGCCTCCAATTGGCTCGTGCTCACGCCCAGCCGTTTCGCGATCGCTTCCGGACTGTCGCCTGCCTGCACGATGTAGAAGTGGGTATCGATCGCGCCCTCCCCCTTCGCCTTGTCCGCGGCCTTGCCGGCCAGGGGGATGGGAGCGGAGATGGGCGCCGCCTTCTGCTTGCCCGCCAGGATGCGGCCCACCGCCTCCCGGGTTTTCGGCCCCAGGATGCCAAGGCCCGTCTGCACCTGCGAGTCGGTCATGTATCCGTACCGGACGAGCAGCATCTGGAGTTCCCGAACAGCGGGATCGCCTTGAAGCGCCTGCGCGGAGACGACGTCACTGGGTGCCATGGAAAAGCCTCGCATCGGACACCAGCCCAACAGTGCCGACTTCGGTACTTTGGCGATGAACGAAGGGTATTGGCAAGTCGCCCCCCGATAGGGATGTAGGCCGCTGGCACTCACGTTGGAAGATCCAGTATGACGGCGGCCGTTCCCATCACCGGAGCACCCTACTCATGAAGTCTCGTCTGATGCTGCTCGCCGCGCTCGCCACCGCCGCCACCGGTTGCAAGAAGGAGCAGCCCCCGGGCCCCACCCCGTCCAAGACCAGCGAGGCCGCACCGGCCGCCACGGCTCCCGCCGCCGTGAAGAAGGACCCGCTCGCCGAGGTGCCGCGGACGGACTCCACCCTGTCCCTCCTCGATGCCCAGAACGGCAAGTGCCAGTGGCTGCGTGAGGATCCGGTCGCCCAGAAGCGAGCGGTCGTGGCCTCCTTCGACGGTGATTGCAAGGGCGCCCGCATGGCCTGGAGCACGAACCTGGACAAGGCGCTCGTCTGGTTCGACCCGCGCTCGGTGCAGTCCTCCGGCTACTCCTCGCCGGACGCCTCGCCCCAGGGCTATCCCGACGAGAAGCCCACGCCGGGCGCGCCCCAGCGGATGTACGAGGTCACGGTGGCCTCGGGCGAGGTGCGCACGGTGCCCGTGCCCTCCGTGGAAGGAGAGCTGCAGGAGCTCGGCTACAAGGGCGCGGACCTCCTGGCGCTCTCCCTGGGCTCGTTGTCCGAGGAGCAGCAGCAGGCTCAGGGCCCCATCACCGTGGATGGACAGGCCATCACCTTCGATTCGGACCTCGAGGGCCTTCCGGCGATCGCCTACGCCTACCGGCTCGACAAGGACGGCCAGTGGAAGCGAGTGGAGGTGAAGGGCACCAGCCAGGGAGCGGACCTGTCGCTCGGCGTCAGCGCGTTGGATGCAGCCTCCGGGCAGGGCCCCCGCTCCACCGACATGCTGCGCTCGCAGCTGGATGAGGAGGGTCCCGAGCCGACCGAGGCGCAGCTCGCGAAGCTCCTTCCCCTCGTCCCCGCTCCGTTGGTGGAGAAGGTCAAGGCGGAAGGAGTGGAGACGTACGGGAGCTGGGCCCACGGCACCACGCCGGCCGGCTCCTTCTACGTCTGGCAGGTCACCGGCGAGGGCGCATACACCACGGGGCACATCGTCGTCGAGACCGGGGGACAGCTGCAGCCCTTGAAGGACGTGGGCTTCCGGGACTCGGATCTGGTCTCCGTGAGCACGCGGGGTCCGTTCCTCCTCGTCTCGGCCGAGCGCGTGGGCACGCACCCGCGGCTCTATGACCTGCGCGCGAACAAGCTCGCGTTCCGCTCCGACACGGCGCGCGCCACCACCTTCTGGCCGGCCCGCTGACCCCCCCACGCCCCAGGGGGAACCCGTGCGCACCCGGCCGCCGCCGCGAGAGTCCTTCAAGGGGCGGAACCGCTACCGTGTGGAGGTGAGGCCACTCTGCCCAATGCGTTGCGAGGACGCTGTGAGCCGCTTGACCAGATGGATGTAAGGCGATTCACAAGGCTCCATGCGAAGAAGCTCGCCAGGCCTTGGGGCAGACAGGGAGGCCAGGGAGAGCACGCGTGGACGAGCGGAAGGATGGAGCTGGTCTTGCCCGTCCGAAATGTCAGACCCACCTCCGCCCGTCGCCATCCTTCCGAAACGGGGGCTACTGCATCTCCTGACGACCGCAGTATACCTTCGTGAGCATGAGCACGGACCTACATCTCGCGGGGATCTCATCAGCCGAGTCACTGCTCGTCGCGGCAGGACGCGACCGACGCCCTGGGGCGCCGCTGAACCGGCCACCCGTTCCAGCCTCGAATTTCGTCCTCGGTACCGAACGCGCCTACGCACGAGACGACGGCACGCCCACGTGGGAGGCGCTCGAGGAGATAGTCGGGCTCTTGGAAGGAGGTCATGCCGTCGCGTTCGCCTCGGGCATGGCCGGCGTCGCCGCGATCTTCGACCAACTGCGCGTCGGGTCGCAGGTCGTCATCCCGGACGATTGCTATCAGGGCGTGGTCGGGCTCGCTGAGTCCGGGAGGCAAAAGGGCCTCTGGAGTCTCCGCAGACTGGCGGTCGACGATACGGAGGGATGGAAACGGGCCTGCGCGGACGCAGACCTCATCTGGCTGGAGTCTCCGTCGAATCCGTTGCTGGCCGTGGCCGACGTGCGCGCCATCTGTTCGGCCGCCCGAAAGCCAACTGCCCTCGTGGCAGTCGACAATACGTTCGCGACCTCCCTGAATCAGCGGCCGCTCGACCTGGGCGCTGACGTCTCCTTCCAGTCGGCCACCAAGTTCATCGGGGGGCACTCAGATCTCCTCTCCGGGGTGGTCACCGTGAGGCGCGACGACCTCCGCGCGGCCCTGCGGCGCTCGCGTGAGTTGAACGGAGCCACGCCCGGCGCACTCGAGTCATACCTCGCGGTGCGTGGCGCACGCACGATGGCGCTCAGGCTCGAGCGAGCCCAGGCCAACGCCATGGTCCTCGCGGAGCGCCTGCAGGCACATCCTCGTGTCGCCCATACCCGGTACCCGGGACTGAGCAGCCACCCGACACACTCGATCGCGCGCGCTCAGCTGAAAGGCTTCGGCACCATCATCTCGTTCGACGTTCGCGGCGACGCCGCGGCGGCCGACGCGGTGTGTTCGCGGGTCAGGCTCATTCAACACGCCACCAGCCTGGGGGCCGTCGAGTCGACGATTGAGCGCCGTGCAGGCATCCCCGGCCAGGAGCACTTGCCCCCCTCTCTCCTCAGATTGAGCGTCGGAATCGAGAACGTCGAGGAGCTCTGGGCAGACCTCACCTCGGCCCTGCGGGACGAATAGGTCCCACTTGCAGTTCACCGAGGTCGCGCATCCGCCCAGAAGGGCCGAGTGGCCGATGCCCGGATAGAGCGACACCTGGACTCGGGGAGCACCACCCGGTCCTCCAGCCCGTGGGACACGAGCACCGGCACGGTGAGGCGGTGCAGCACGTCATCGTTGTCCACCACGCGCGAGCACAATCCCTCGGAGCGCTACCAGGTGCCCGTCCGGAGCTGAGGGCCCTTGCCTCTGGAGGCCTGCGTCAGCGCCCCCAAGCCAGGCCCAACCGCTCTCGGACCTCGTGAAGCACGCGCTCCAGTTCGTACTCGGCGTCCTCCCGCGTGGCGCCGCGCAGCGTGGACGCTGTGAGCCGCAGCTCATCGGCCGCCCACTGCAACGTGTGCTCCCGGCTGGGCTGGGCCGTGGCCGCGAGAATGTGCGGGTCGTCCCGGAGCAGGTTCAGGTACCGCTCCAGCAGTGTTTCATGGGCGCGCGGTTGCCCCGCGGGCACCATCAAGGGAGCACTGTTCTCTTGGACGCTCATCACCACTCCTCCAGCTGCCCGTCGGACAACTGACGCATTGCACTGTCGTTGGAGCCCCAGGGGTATCCCCGCGGTGCGGCACATGTTAAGTGGGTACTTATCATCTGCCAAGGAGGCCCTGGAATGACACGCTCCGTACGGTTCATCATCGCACTGGTGGTGGGTCTCGCCGTCCTCACCGGGGTGGCGCTGTTCGCGGTGGGCAGTACCACCCGGGCCTGGTTCGAAAAGGACATGCGGTTGAGGGCGGAACTGGCGGTGAGTGGCGCCCGCGACTCGTTGCTCGAGCGCATGGCCCTGGGGGATGGGGAGGGCCTCGCGCGGCTGCTGGGGGAGCTGACCCGGGACGAGCGCATCATGGCCGCCGCCATCTGTGACGCGAGCCCGCACCGCCTGGCCAGCACGCCCGAGTATCCGGGGACGCTCGGGTGTGGCGACCGGAGCTCCCTGGCGGGGCCGGAGCGTAGGGACTCCGGGGAGCCCACCCCCTTCGCCGTGCGCACCCGGCTCAAGGGCGGCGAGGTGCAGACCAACGTGGTGCCACTGCTGGAGGGCTCGCGCGTGCGGGGCTACGTCATTCTCGTGCACGACCTGAGCTGGGTGGAGCGGCGAGAGGGGACGACGCAGGCCTTCCTGCTCGCGGCCTTCGCCATCCTGGCCATCGCGGCCCCGGTGGTGACGCTCATCGCGGCGCGCATCTCCTGGCGCGGGTGGAGCGAGCAACTGCGGCGGCTGCTACAGGGAGAGGGCCAGCAGGGCTCCGCGCGCGAGTTCCAGCCCATCCTCGCGGACGTGCGCGAGCTGGTGGAGCGGCTGCACCAGGAGAAGGAGCAGGAGGGCGAGGGCGGCACGTGGACGGCCAACCGGCTCAAGAGCACGCTGACGCGGCACTTGAGTGGCGAGCGCGTCATCATCGTGGCCAACCGCGAGCCCTACATCCACCAGCGCGCCCCGGACGGCAGCATCCAGGTGTCGCACCCGGCCAGCGGGCTCGTCACCGCGCTCGAGCCGGTGATGCGCGCGTGCTCCGGCGTGTGGGTGGCGCATGGCAGCGGCAGCGCGGACCACGAGACGGCGGATGCGCACGGCCGCGTGCGCGTGCCTCCGGGCGAGCAGTCCTACACGCTTCGGCGCGTGTGGCTGTCGAAGGAGGAGGAGCAGGGCTACTACTACGGCTTCGCCAACGAGGGCCTCTGGCCGCTGTGCCACATCGCCGATACGCGCCCCCTCTTCCGCGCCGAGGACTGGCGGCACTACCGCGAGGTCAACCGCCGCTTCGCCGACGCCGTCTGCGAGGAGGTGGAGGGAGAGGACCCCGTCATCCTCGTGCAGGACTACCACTTCGCGCTCGCGCCCCGGATGATTCGCGAGCGGCTGCCCCGCGCCACCATCATCACCTTCTGGCACATCCCCTGGCCCAACTCGGAGCGCTTCGGCATCTGCCCCTGGCGCGTGGAGCTGCTGGAGGGAATGCTCGGCGCGAGCATCCTGGGCTTCCACACCCAGGCGCACTGCAACAACTTCCTGGACGCGGTGGACCGCTTCCTGGAGGCGCGGCTGGACCGGGAGCAGAACGCCGTGGTGCACCGCAAGCGGCAGAGCCTCGTGCGCCCCTACCCCATCTCCATCGAGTGGCCGAGCCAGTGGGCCCAGGCCACGCCCCCCGTGCGCGAGTGCCGCGCCTCCGTACTGGCCGAGCTCGGACTGCCTCCGGACACGCTGCTCGGCGTGGGCGTGGACCGGCTGGACTACACCAAGGGCATTGAAGAGCGGCTGCTCGCGGTGGAGCGCACGCTGGAGCGCGCCCCCCACCTGCGCGGCCGGCTCACCTTCGTGCAGCTCGCCGCGCCCAGCCGCACCGTCATCGAGCGCTACCGCCAGCTCAACGCCAGCGTGGAGGCGCTCACCGAGCGCATCAACCAGCGCTTCGGCACTGGCAACTACCGCCCCATCATCCTGCTGCGCGCCCACCACGAGCCGCTCTCGGTGTTCCGCTACTACCGCGCGGCGGACTTCTGCTACGTGTCCTCGCTGCACGACGGGATGAACCTGGTGGCCAAGGAGTTCATCGCCGCGCGCGAGGACGAGCAGGGCGTGCTCGTGCTCAGCCACTTCACCGGGGCGGCGCGCGAGCTCACCGAGGCGCTCATCGTCAATCCGTATGACCTGGAGGAAGCGAGCGCCGCCATCCTCGCCGCGGTGGAGATGCCCCGGGAGGAGCAGGCCGCGCGCATGCGCTCGCTGCGCGCCTTCGTGGCCGAGTTCAACGTGTACCGCTGGGCGGGGCGGATGCTGGTGGACGCGGCCCGGCTGCGCCAGAGGGACAGGCTCAACGTGCGGCTGCCCGGCCGGGGGCTGAACCTCGTCCCCGGAGGGGGACAGCGCGTGGGCTGAGTCCCCCCGGCTTCGCAGGGAGGAGCGGACCAGTACACGACGCAGGTGGGCGTCAACGCGAGCCCGAAGCTGGTGGCGCCCGCGCAGCAGGCGCTGGCCTCGGAGGGGGTCATCTCCTTCAAGCTCGACTCCCCGGGAAGCCGCTCGGTGTACGACTCGCGCGAGTACACCAACACCACGGCCCGCTGGCCGCGACTGCTCGTCTACTACTGGCCGGCTGCCACGGGCCACCCGCTGGCAGCCGGCCTGACTGACGAGCACATTCACCCGGGCGCCGACGCGGCCTGCGAAGCTGGCCCCGGTGCCCCTGGGCAGATCCTGCCTCCAGAAGTGCTAGGGTCGCCCACCGACGATGGCGAAGCGCAAATCCCGCTCCCAGTACCACCACGGAGACCTCCGCACCGCGCTGATGGAGGCAGCGGTCGAGCTCGCGGCTCGTGAAGGAGTCGACGCGGTCCTGCTGTCGACACTGGCGCGCAAGACTGGCGTTTCGGGCACGGCGCCCTTCCGCCATTTCCCCTCACGCCAGGCCCTGCTCGTCGCCGTGGCGGAAGAGGGCGCCCGCCGGCTGATCGCGCGCATGCAGGCCGCGACCGCGGGTGAGACCGATCCCGGGGAGGCCCAACGCCGGGGAGCCATGGCCTACGTGCGCTTCGCCGTCGAGGAGCCGGGTTACTTCCGGATCCTGACGCGCGCCGAGACCCTCCAGGAGTCCGAGTTGGTGGCCAGCCTCAACACGGGGGCTCGCAAGGCGATGGAGGCCGCGTTCGGCGGCTCCGCGGCGTCCGTGAGCGCCGAGGTGACGGCTCGCAGCGCCGCGCATCTGGCGGCTCAGGCGCTCGTCTTCGGGTTGGCGCGGATGCTCGTCGATGGCCTGTTGGGCGAGGTCGACGGAGCAACGGCCGAGCGCCTCGCCTTCGAGGTGACGGGGGTTCTCGGCCAGGGGCTCGAAGCCACGCTGGCGCCCGGGCCGCGCCGCCCCTGAGCCCGGCGAGCCGCTCAGGGACAGGTGGGGGGTTCGTCGAGCCGCCGGGCGTCACGCACCTCGAGCTCGGGCCACGCGCGGACCTCCTGGAGCACGTCGGCCCGCGCATCGCAGTGGCCGTACCGCTCGAGGAAGCGGGCCACCACGGCCTTGGTGGAGTCGACGGCGCGCACGGGATCGATGCTGCCCGCCGCTCCCTCTCCGAACAGCAGGCCGATGAGCACATGGCCCATGTCCATCGGCGCATCGGAGAGATCCAGGTGGCCGGCCTTCAACAGCCGAGCCGAGAGCATGGGCGCGTCACCGAGCCGCGCCTGCGCGTCGATCGATGCCCACAGGTCCTTCGTCTTCTCCCCGGTGGTCATCAGCTCGGAGGTGACGATCAGCATCGGCTTCGTTACCGGCCTGGGCTCGATGCGTGAGGAGCCCTCACCCGCGTCGGCCAGGTCGGCCAGCGGCGGGCCGTCGAGGTTCACGAAGGCAGCGCAGTTCGACTCGGGCTCCCGGCAGAGGCCCATGGTGACGACGGCTCCCATGGAGTGTCCGCCATAGGAGATCCGGTCGAGGGAGAGTCCCGGCAGCTCGGCCGCCGCGGACCTGACCATGAGCCGCACGTCGCTCTCGAGCAGCTCGACCGCGTCGCGGACGAAGGGGTCTCCGAAGGCGCTCTTCGCGAGGAGCTCCTGCAGCTTCTTCGACGGCCCTCTGCTCGGGTCCTTCGGGTAGTCGGCGGTGCGCGCGAGGCCCGGGTGCGCCGCGGTCAACACCACCCATCCGCGGCTCGCCAGCTCCTCGGCGAGGTAGGAATGGGCGTCGAGCTCGCTGCCCGTGCCATGCACGAAGACCAGCACCGGGTTGCCCGCGGGCGTGTAGGTGGTGTTGTCCGACAGCTCTCCCGCCTTCCCGTCGACGGGGAAATACGCCTTCACCGGCAGCTTCCGCACGGTGCCGGGAGCGTCGGCGAGCACGTCGAGCACCTCGGGCTCGTGCGCCGCCACCCAGGTGCGCGAACCAACGGCCCACTGTCCCGCTGGCCTCGCGACCTGCGCGCATGCGCACATCCAGGACACGGCCAGCATCAGCATCAGCGTCTTCTTCACGGCACCCCTCCGGACAAGCGTGTGGCGACACGCATGAATGTGAGGTTGTATCACATGAATGTGAGGTGTGCTCACATTATGTTGTCCGGCGAGGTGCTCCACGACTTCGGGGACCCACGGGACGGACGTTTCGTGCAGGGAGAGGGCAGCGTGCTCTTTGAACCGTTGCCGCCGCCCACACAAGGCGAGGTGGAGCGGCTGTGCCGCGCTCCGCGATCGGCGTCCAGACCAGCGGCGTTCAGTTGCAGTACGCGGGCAGCGGCTCCTGCCAGCTGCTGTTGAGGGAGAGGGCTGGAGCCAAGGGGTCGAGGAGGGCTGCTGCCGGGTGCCACGCGGGCTGTGCGCCGTGCCGGTGCAGAGGCGCTACAGTCCCTTCAGGCACACGCCGGCCCAGGTGGCCCCCCAGGGGGAGGCAGCAGGGGCGTGGGTGTCTTTGGCGGCGTGACGGCTCGAGGCTCAACACCACGCGTGCTGGGCAGTCCCCTGCGCAGCTGCTGCGCACAGTCCACTCGCGGTGTCCTCTCCTTCTTTGGCTCCTTGCTGACCTCTGCCTGGGCTGCCACCCTCGCTCCCTCCTCTCCTGCTTGGGGGAGCACCGGCAAGCGCCTGTTCGGCGAAGGCACGACCCCTGGGGCCTTCCGGCTTGTCGACACACAGCTGGCTTCCACCGGTGCCGTCCTGCACGTCTACGAACGCGCCGGTGATCTCAGGTACGGCGAAGTGGAGGTTGGCCAGGAGACTGTGATCTTCGATTCGGACGTAGCGCACCGGTAACAAACGAACCGAGTGCGACATCTTGGCGCTGGGCTCCTCCGCCGTCTCCCGGCTCCGGCATTCCTTCCTGTGAGGCCACGGGGCGGAATGCGTCCAGGCATACTGCATGTATACCCGCAGAAGGGTTCGCTTATGGGACAGAGCGCCATCGCCGTCGCGCTGACTGCGGCTCTGCTGGCATTCGAGGGCCTCTGGTTCCTCCGCCGGCCGAGACGGGATTCCCATGAGCGGGCCTGGGGGCTGCTCCTGCTCGTCATCGCGGGGTGGGTGCTGCTCTGGGCCCACTTCTTCATCCAGGGGCGGCTGGTGGTCAGCTCCGGCTTCGGTGTGATGCTGGTGCAGGGAAGGACACTCACCCGGATCGGGATGTACCTGTTCCTCGGGGGAATCTCCATTGGAGCCGGACTGGCCTGGAACTCGTGTCATGGCGGCTCTCGCGAGGGTCTGCTCAAGTCCCTGGCATGGCGGCTTGGCCCTGGCGTGCTCGTCGCGGTGCTGGCGGCCATCCAAATCTACCCGCTCCGCGGCCTGAACGAGCCGGAACTGCCACCCATCTATTCCTACGACCTCTGGTCGCCGCCCCTGCTCCTCTGGTTGTGCCTCTGTCTTGCCGGGTGCGTGCTCGACCTGCTTCGGGTGCGCTCCCTCGAGAGTCTCGCCGGGTTGGCGGCGGCCTTCATCTCCGTGCTGGCCCTCCTCAGCTTCGGCCGGGCGGAGTTCACGGAGTCGACATCTGCCTATCTGTGGCATCTGGTCTGGCGCCTCTGCTTCATGCTGGCCGTTCCCCTCGGCCTGGGCCTCTGGAGTTCTCTTCTCCTGCGGGAGCTCCAGCGCCGGTGGGCGTGGCTCCGCAAGGGGCGCCACGAGGCGCTGGTGGCGATCTCGTGGACCATTGGCATGGGGCTTATTGGAGTGGGGCTCGTCGCGCTCTCCCCGCATCTCTCCCTGCATGGAGCTGGTGCTCATCCATGGCCCTTCTGGGCGGCGCTCGCGGGCATGCTCACCCTCGCGGTGGTCGCCGCCGCCCGCCGGCTCAGGGGCGTCGAACTGCCCGGGCTGTCGCTGCCGTGCCGGCGCATCGTCATGGGCGCGCTGCTCGCCCTGCCGTGGCTCATCGCCATGCTGCTCTTCTCCTCGGAGTTCGGGATGCTCTTCTCCCTGGCCGGGGTGCTCCTCATCGCCTTCGTGCTGGCGGAGACGCTCCTGGAGGGGCCACTGTTCCAGCTCTTCCGCCATTGGCGCTCGTCCGCCATGAAGGGCTCGCCGGAACCCGGCCCGGAGGGGCGCGTGACCCGGCCCAGGTGGCTCACCCGGGCCGGCGAGCACCTGAAACGCGGATACGATTGGCTGAGTGCTCGCAAGCCCCTCCGGCTCCTGCTGGCGACGCTCCCCCTGACCCTGGTCCTCCTGATCGCCGCCAACGAGGTGCCCAACGCGGGCAAGACGGTCATCGAGCCCCTCATGGTCACGGGGCTCTCCGCACCCCAGGAGCAGGCGCAGGAGCAGGCGCTTGGCCAGACCCTCGCCGAGAGCCTCATGAGTGCCCTCGGAGACCTCAAGTGGGTGCTCCAGCCGGAGGTCATGCTCCAGCAGCCTGGGGACACCCATCAGATGAAGCAGTTCGGCTATGCGTCGGACACGTCCGGGACCTCGGCCGCCGCCACCCAGAACCTGGTCCTGGAGCTCAGTGGAGGCATCAAGGTTCCCTTCCGCATGCTGGCCGCGCCCATCCAGGCTCCGGTGCGCGCGCTGCTGGGCGTGAACGTCATTCGGGGCACCCTCTATGAAGAGCAGACCCGTTACATCCTGCTTGCCAGGAGCAGCAACGGAGAGTCCTGGCGGGTCGAGCTGGACAAGAACCAGCTGTCGGCCGAGCCGAAGCTCGCTGACGCCGTCTCGCGCCTCACCCGGGACCTGGCCTTCGAGATCATCAGCAAGGACCCCCGGTTGAAGGATACCGGCATCACCCGCTCCCGAGAGGCTATCGCCCGCTCCCGGGAGGCTTTCGAGTCCTTCCACCAGGGGGTGGAGAGCTGGGAGTCGTTCGTGCGTACGTCGGACTACGACTCTCTGGGCCTAGCCATCGAGCGGTTTCGCGAGGCAATCCGGGTGAACCCCAGGTTTACCCTGGCATACTACAGCCTGGGGATTGCATTGCAGACGGATGGTCAGACGGACCAGGCCACCAATGCCTTCCGCACCAGCATCACGCTCAACCCCCAGTTCCTCCCCGGTCTGGTGGCCCTGGCCTCCATGTCCTTCCACTCCGGCCCGACGGGCTTCCTGCAACGGACGACGGTCGCCTCCCCGCCGACGCCGGAGCCGATGATGATATCGGGGAAGACGGATGCGAGGCAGAGCGAGGCACGCGTCCTCTGGCAACGGGTCATCCAGTTCCCGGGCCATCAACTGGAGAAGACCCAGGCCTACTATGGGCTCTGCCTGTTGGGGTTCAATGCGGCCAACGCGGAAAGCCATGCGGACCTGGCCTCCCAGAAGCGCCTTGGGGCCTATTTTTATTGCAAGCGCGCGGAGAGGGTGTACGGGAATCTGCCCACCACCTGGCATATCGTCTCGGACATCCGGGAGAGCGCGGCTCACGTGCAGGGCACGCTCGGGATGCTCTTCGAGCGGCCCCAATTCACGAAGGGCTTTGACGGGGTGCGCCAGGAGTGTCCCCTGACAGACGGCGAGCAGCCGCTGCCACGGGCGTTCCCCCCGTGGGCGGAGCGGTCCCGGCTTCTGCACTTCCGAGAGGCCTCGAAGTACTACAAGGGGGCCGCGGCGCGCTCCAATGACCCCTTGCGGAAGGTCTCGTTCCAGTGCGGCGCGGCCAGGATGGACTACCGGCTCGGCAAAGAGGCTCCGATGATGCTCCTGAGCAAGGATGCCAGTGCTCACGTCTTCCGGGCGGATAGGTATGGCGACATCGTCTGGGATTGGGAGGGTATCTGGTACGACGACAAGAGCCGTCGCGAAATGGTTTCCCGCATTTCCCGCATCTATCGTGCGGCGCTCATGGAGTACGAGCAGGCGATCAATCTCGATCCGACCAACGTCAATGCGATGCTCCGCTATGCGTACAATTTCTGGGAGTGGAGCTTCCGCTTTCCCCATGATCCCCTCGGGCCGAGTGAGGAGGAGGGCCAGCTGGCGGAGGAGTTCGCCCGCAGGGCGAGCGAATTGAGCAGCGGCAGCAGCGACAAGACCCAGTGGGCGATGGCCATCTCCGCGTTGGGGGAGGTCTTCCTCGGACGGGCTCGCCCCCTCGATGCCATCCGAGAGATCGAAAAGATAGAAAAGATAGATCAGAGCAAGTTCAAGCATGCGATCTTCGACGAGTTCTGGTGGGACCTCGCGCAGGCCTATCGGTGCGAGGCCGCTCGATTGGAGGCGCGGGGCGGCTCCGACGAGGGACGGATATGGGACCTGCGGCAGAGGGCCAGGTCTCTCCTGGAGCAAATCCGCCAGAACGACCAGGTGCGGGAGGACAAGATATTCTCCAACGGTGAGGTCCCGACCAAGCCCGCGCCGGTGTGTCTGCAATCGGCGGGTTCAGCAAGAGGCCCCGCATGACCAGCGTGGGCAGGAGGAACGGCCATGCCGAGCGCATGCGCTGCCGGACCAGGGCCAGGACCCTGGCTGGCGGCGGTGCGGGCCTGCCAGCGGTGGCCGTCGAGGCACCGCCGGGGCTGCTCACCACTTGCCTTCGTTGCTCATGTCCTCGAGCGTCTTCTGCAGGTCCTTCAGCGTCTTCTTCGGGTCCTTCAGCTTGACCTCCTCTGACGTGCCCGGCAGGCGAGGTGTCAGGAAGGCGTGCACGGCGTTGTAGAACGCGGAGCTCACCGAGTCGTACTGGCGACCCGTGACCTGCGAGGGCCGCGCCACCGCGTTCGTGAAGGTCTCCTGCAGTCCCATGTAGAACGGGTTGGCCTCCAGCACCTCTTGGTCCTTGTAGAGCGCCATCACCGAGGGGTTGTGGGCCGCCTTGATGGCGCGGCGCCTCTGCTCCTCGGGGCTCGTCAGGTACTTCACCAGGTCCGCGGCGATCTCCGGGTGCTTGGAGTACTTGGACACCGCGAGATGCCAGCCGCCCAGGGTGCCGGTGGTCTTGCCGTCCTTGCCGCCCTTGGGCAGCGCCATCACCGCCACCTCGCACTTCCCCTTCTCCCTGCACTTCGCCTTGCTGCCCTTGGCCTTCGCCCACGCTTCCGGCCAGTTGCGCATGAACACCGCGTTGCCCTCCAGGAAGAAGTCGAGCGCTTCCTTCTCGCCATATTCGAGCACTGCCCGGGGCGAGATGGGCCAGTAGGGCGGGGTGTCGTTGATCCACCTGGCCGCCATCGTCAACGCCTTCTCCGCCTGCGGGTTGTTGATGGTGACCTTGCCGTCCTCCGCGACGATGGTCTCCCCGCCGAAGGAGTCGATCCACTCCAGCGCATTGCACGTGAGTATCTCGTCCGCCTTGGCCTGGAAGACGAAGCCCCACATTTTGCCGTTGCCAGCCTTGCGCTCGGCCTCCTGAATATTCCTGGCTACCTCCTCCAACTCCTGCCAGGTGGTGAGCGGCGGCTCCTGGCCGTACCCGTACTTCTTCAGCAGATCCGCCCGGTAGAAGAGAAGGCCCGCGTCGGCGAACCACGGCATGGCCACCAGCTTCCCGCCCACGATGTTGTTCCGCACGATGGCGGGGAAGTGCTGCTTGAGCACCTCCTCGGAGACGTAGAGCTTGAGATCGATGAAGTGCTCTGCCAACAGGCCCGTCCACACCACGTCCACGCGGTACACGTCGACATCCGGGCGCTTCGCCTCCAGCTGCTCCTTGAAGGAGTTGAACTGCTTTTTCCGGTCCGGGGGCACGAGCGCGAAATACACCTCGTTCCCCGTCTTCTTCGCCCAGTCATCCGCGCCCTTCTTACACTGCTTGCGCTCCTCCTCGTCCTCGGGGCCACACGCGATGGTGATGGTGACCTTCTCCGCATGGACGAGGGCGGGACTGGTCAGGACCATGGCAATGGCGAGTCCCTTCAGCACGTTGCGCATTCTTCCTCCTGTAAAACTCCAACGGTTCCGGAGGTGAACGTATGTCGCTTGGGTTCCTTTCAGGCCGCTTCATGCATCCAGCGATTGACTTCCTGACGCTTGGGCCTGTGTTCAATCCGTTTCTGCTGAATCGTCCTCGGCAGGCAGCACATTGAAGTCGATGCAGACTCCGACGACGCCCTCATGGGTGCGCGCCACAAAGGCGTTGTGCGTATAGGCGGGATAGGGGAACTGTAGAGGGGGAGGGCTGGAACCGAGGGGTCGAGGAGGGCTGCTGCCGGGTGCCACGCGGGCTGTGCGCCGTGCCGGTGCAGAGGCGGTACAGCCCCTTCAGGCACACGCCGGCCCAGGTGGCTCCCCAGGGGGAGGCAGCAGGGGCGTGGGCTTCTTTGGCAGCGTGACGGCTCGAGGCTCAACACCACGCGTGCCGGGCAGTCCCCTGCGCAGCTGCTGCGCCTGGTCCACTCGCGGTGTCCTCTCCTTCTTTGGCTCCTTGCTGACCGTTGCCTGGGGGGCCACGCTCGCTCCCTCCTCTCCTGCTTGGGGGAGCTCGCCGGGGCGGACCCGCCACCTGTTCGTCGAGCATACGGGGTTGCCGTTTCGCACGTACCTGCTCTGGCTGCGGCTGGTGCGTGCGGTCGAGCTCTTCGCCGTCGGAATGAAGGCTCGCACGAGTAGCCGTCCCTACCGGGTCTCCAGAAGGGCAGACGACTGCCTGCTCGGATGCGCGCTCGTGATGCTTCGAGCTTCCTGGAGCAACGCACTCGTCATCTCGCTCACAACGGCCAGCACACGACTCCACCCCATCAACGGTCGAAATCGGGTCACTGCGAACGGTGGATGCGATGAGGCTCATTTTTGTCGTAGACGATGAATAGAGCCTGAGTGAGCTGTACATCGAGATTCCCGTGGAGCCGAGGCATCAGGAACCGGGTGCACCGGGGGCTTGCGCGCAACCCAGGCCCGCTCTCGTTCTGCCGGATTGGCGGATACCACCTGGTACCGCCGCGGGCTCACCCGCGCGATCACTCAACCCTCGTTCGTAGCAGCCGAACGAGGTTCCTATCAATAACGGAGATCGGCATGAACAAGACTATATTGGAGCGCTCGGAGATTGAATCCATCCAAGAGTTGCTTGGGGAGCTCACCTCTCGCTACGACTCGGCCGAGGATCCGCGGTTTCTTCGGAGTGCGGACGTCTTCGCGCACGAGCTTCCGCGCAGGCTTCGTGGCGTGTTGCGTGATTTCCGGCTCACCGAACCAATGGGCGCGCTTTGCGTCATTTCTGGCTATCCAATCAACGAGGAGAAGATCGGCCAGACTCCGCGGCATTGGAAGGAGAAGCACCCTTCCACCAATTCGGTGGCCGAGGAAATGCTCCTCGTCCTTTTTGGCGCCCTGCTGGGTGACCCGATTGGATGGGCCACCCAGCAGGACGGGCGGATCGTCCATGACATCTTCCCGATTCGAGGACATGAAACAGAGCAACTCGGGAGTGGGGGCGAACAGGGGCTCTTCTGGCACACGGAGGACGCTTTCCATCCTTTCCGTGGTGACTACCTCGGGATGATGTGCCTGAAGAACCCTGACTCAGTCGCCACCACCTTCGCTTCGATGGAGAAGATCCGCCTCACGCCGGAGCAGATTCAAATCCTTTCCGAGCCACACTACACCATCCGTCCTGACGAGTCACACCGGGTGAAGTACCGGGGGGAAACCAGCGAATTGGACGCCCAGCTCGAAGTGTCCTACCGGAAGATCGAGGAGACGGTGAGCCGCCCGCGGAAGGTTCCCGTCCTTTTTGGGGCGACCAGCTCTCCGTATATTCGCTTGGACCCGTACCTCACGGACCCGGTTCAGGACAATGAGGAGGCACAGCAGGCACTGGATGAGCTGTTTCGTCAGGTGGATGCGGCGCTCACGGATCTGGTACTCCAGCCCGGCGACTTCTGCTTCATCGACAACTACAAGGCGGTCCACGGCCGCAAGCCATTCAAGGCACGCCATGATGGGCGCGATCGCTGGCTCAAGCGTCTCAACATCACTCGGGACTTGAGGAAGTCTCGCGAAGCCCGCCTCGCCTCGGACTCCCGAGTGATCCACTGAGTGGGGAACTCAACTCCCAGGAGCTCTCGAACATGACGAACTCGCGCGTTCCGCGGTACCACCTTTCCAATGGAGGTGCACGAAGTGTGGCTTTTTGCAATGGGAGGGGTTGCCGTCATCACGAGAATGTCGACGGCCTCGCCCTTGGAGCCGAGCGCCAGCCGCTGGTGCACACCGAAGCGGTGCTGCCCGTCGACCACGGCGACGCCGAGATCGTGGAAGGCGACTTCCTCCTGCTGCGGCCCCCTCGGCCGTCGCCCTGAACGCTGGTGCCGGACGGCGTTCAGGAGTGGGTGGCTAGCCTGGCTTCGAGCGCCGATGGGTTGAAGCCTTTTGCCAACAGCCATATCGGCATCAGGATGATCTCGAAAACCATGATTGGAATGGCGAGAATCGCTCCTCGGCCGCTCGGCGAGGTATCGATAACACCCAACAAAGGAAGTATGGCCATTGGCAACAACATGGCGTACCCAACGACACCGACCGCGGAAACGGGCCGTGGAACGAGCCGGGACTTCCACAGCAAGCTGGCAAGAATGACGCCGCCAAGACCCAGGAAAAACAACATCATGGGCGTCAAACACAGATACCTGGCCTGTTTGAGCAACAAGCCCGCCGTTTGATAATGGGCGGCATCCGCCGCGCCCGAGCTGATGTACTCCTGGCTCAGCGGGATGAGCAACAAGGCGCAGGGGATAACCTCCTCATCGCGGACGAGAACGACTTTCCCGGCAGCAGGGTGTACCGCCTCATCGTGAGGGGTGCATGGCTCGGATTGTCGGCGCTCGCGGTAGCCGTGCTGGTGGTCACGCGTCGGCGGAGCGTCCGCTGACGTGCACCGCCGCGCTCTTGTGAAGTCCCGCTCCACGTACCGGGGCAGGCCCGCCCCATCCCGAACGGGCACGCTGCTGCTCGCGGATACCTACCCGGGCGCCGCTCTGGGGTCCTCCATCCCGAGCCAGGGCCGGCGTGTACTCCAAGGGGCTGCGCGGCTTCTCCACCAGCCTGGCGCACTGCTCGGGCAGCCCCCGTCAGCGGCCCTCCTCGGTTCCTCCGCTCCAGCCCTCCCCCTCAACCTGGCCTCTAGCCCGCCTATACGCGACGACTCCAAAGTTCACGGCACGCACGCCGCATCTCCAGGGTGGGGTGGTGGCGCGTAATCCAGGTAGAATGCACCACAGCGGCAGTATGCTCGGTGCGGCGCGGGCCCGGAATCACAGTTGCTCTTACAGGAGGCAAGCCCCCTCCGGTATTTATCTGCGATGTCTCTCATAGCGGCCAGCTCGGTGGCATTCGACGGATCGGTGAGCGTGTCCAGGCTCTTGATGCACTTGGGGTTGAGAATGCTTGCCACCGACCGCAACCCTGGGCCCATCGGGCGTGTTCCGGTGCCGAGACGGAATTTGTCGTTATTTAGGAACAGGCACTCCGCACAGGTGTAGGAGGGGTCGTCGGTCGCTGTGTCCATGAAGCGACTGAAGATGTCTTTGTCGCGCTCGAAGAGCAACTGCACGGGGGCTGCAGGTACCGAGAAGAGAGACGATTCGCAGAAGGCGACGAACGAGAACTCCGAGAACAGGACTTGCACGAGCAGTTGAGTTGCTTCTTCGTTCGTGACCGAACAAGGCCCCGACGGTCCGGGACGTGATGTAGGCCTCCCGGAGGTTAATTGCCCGCCGCCTCCACCGTTGCCGCCGCCCGGGCCGCCTCCACCGAGGCAGCCGCCCAGCGTGTGACCACCGGGCAAATCCGAGCAGAAATCGCAGAGAGTACAGACGCCACCGGGGTTTCCGTCACCTTCATGGACGGGCACGTCTATTGACTCCCGGATGGTGACTGGGGAGCGGCCCGCCTCACTGTCGACGATGCGTGCGAGTAACTCGACCAAGGGCAACACCGCTGCTTCTCGCAGTGTCGGCCCATTTCGTCCTCTGTTGAGCGCGTATTCCACCTGGAGTTCGTAGGAGGTGTCCCCGAAAAGGGCGGTAAAACTCGTGCGCAAGACGTCCGGGCGGGCTCGGCCCAGCACGACATCGACTTGGAACTCGCCATTCCGCCCGGTCGGTGTCGAAGACAGTCGCACGAGTTCTGCCGGTAGCGCGCGAAGTGTGCTCGGACTTGGAAAGTTCTTCAACTCCACTGCCATACCCACGCCCTTGCGAGGGTCGGCATAGCGAACCCACACCAGGTTCTCGAATAGGTCGATGTTCGCGCGCCCGCAGCCCTGCTCTCGCGTAGGCTCAGGGGTGCAGCCCCGAACTTCCCGTACCAGATCGATGTGTGTGAATGCCCCCTGCGGTGCAGGGCGTAGCCGAAAAGACCATTGGCTCGTTGTTGCCCCACTCCCTGATACTGGCTGACTCCGTAGCTCCATCGTCCCCGAAGTGAGCGCATCCTCATGCTTCAACCCGACGAGCGCCATTTGATGGGTGGGATCCGGCTGACCCCTGGAGGGAGCGCTGACGAGTACGAAAGAAGCAACGAAAAGTGCCGCCATACCCGATGTGCTCATTCTTCCCTCCTGGAGCCAATGAACGAGCCGGCCGTCCTGAGAATGCGCCCGGATGTTGTACCGAGATGGAACCCACTGCACGGGGCCCTGCGCATCAGGAGCTCCGCATCCTCTCATACCCCAATGGAGACGAGACCAGACGTTCGTGACGAAAGGGATTTCAAAGCGTATCCCCTTCTCCCGGAGCCCGCCCGTCTCTCGGCCGAAGGGGCTCGGCGGCAACCGGGAAGGTGTCAAAGAACTCGTTACGACACCTCGCCACCTACGAGTCGTCTTACACCCTTCCTGGCGCGGCAGCGGTGCCACCTCCAATTCCTGAGGCTGAGGCTCACCTCACCTCGGGCGCGGCGGCCCGTTCATCCCCGATGGCTGAGCCATCCCCTCATTTTAGCAGGGGAGCAAGGGAGCGGTGTGTAGGCTGAGTGGTGCGAGAAGTAGGACGGGCGCTATTACTTCTGCGGTCATGCGCAAGCCACGCCTCAATGACCAGCAGGTGCACAAGTTCCTGGAGTCGCTCTTCGAGGAGGACCTGCACGCCAAACGCATTCTCTCCTTGTCC